>NZ_NQYG01000078.1:0-23025 GCF_002878485.1 Pseudomonas sp. AD21 | reverse complement strand
AGGTGCAGGTGCAGGTGCAGGTGCAGGTGCAGGTGCAGGTTCGGCTTGTTGAACGACCGGAGCAACCGGGGCAACAAACACCGGAGCAACGGGTTCAGGAATAACCGGCGCAAGTTCGACAACGGGCTCAACCACCGGCGCCGAAGCAACTTCAGACACCAACGCGGCAGGCGCCGGAATCACTGGCGTGATGTGCGGCGCAGCCTCTTCGACCAATGCCACCGGCTCTTCCGCCACCGGCAAGGTCAGCCACGGCTCAGCCGGAGTCAGCGGCAATTCAGCCGCCCCAGGCGCTTCAGGCTCGGGCGCAGGCTCAACCGGTTGCAGCACCGGCTCAGCAATCGGCAGCACGATTGGTGCCGGCTCTTCTTCTATTACCGGAGTCGGCGCAGGGGCTGGCTCAGGAGTCGCAGGCGGCTGTTCGACGACGGGTTCCTGCGGTTTCTTACGCAGCCATCCGAACAGGCTTTTCTTCTCGCCAGCCGCAGCTGGGGTCTTCTTGTCGTCGTTGGAACCAAACATGGAGGACGGCTATCTCACGGTAGCGACGCGCCATAAGGGCGCCCCGGCAAATAAATATTCGATGCAGAACAGACTGTGTTTCATCCAGCTTGTTCACGCGCAACATTTTGTCGAGGCGCCACAGGCACCTCAAAGGTCGATTAATACGAAGGACTGGAACGGCATCGTCGGCGAAAACGCAGAGTTTAGCTGACAAACTCAAAGCTTCTGCCGGAAACCCATACAACCTATAGACCGATCAGTGGCCTGATAGGCGTGGCCGCCAGTAAAACGGATCAGTATCCTAGCACCTCCTCGCCCGCCTAGGCTAAGACCAAGCGGGCAGCCCAACAGGTTAAAAAACGAATGAATGCTCTAGCCCGCCGCGCTGCAGGCCTGCTGCTCAGCACAGTCTGCCTGCCCCTTTCGGCCCTGGCGGCCGACCCGCAACCGACCCACGAATTCACCCTCGACAACGGCCTCAAGGTCGTCGTGCGCGAAGACCATCGCGCGCCAGTGGTGGTGTCGCAGGTCTGGTACAAGGTCGGTTCCAGCTACGAAACCCCGGGCCAGACCGGTCTGTCCCACGCGCTTGAGCACATGATGTTCAAGGGCAGCGAGAAAGTCGGCCCCGGCGAAGCCTCGTTGATCCTGCGCGACCTGGGCGCCGAAGAGAACGCATTCACCAGCGACGACTTCACTGCTTATTACCAAGTACTGGCCCGCGATCGTCTGGGCGTAGCCTTTGAGCTGGAAGCCGACCGCATGGCCAATCTGCGCCTGCCGGCTGACGAGTTCGCCAAGGAAATCGAAGTCATCAAGGAGGAGCGCCGCCTGCGCACCGACGACAAGCCGATGTCCAAGGCTTACGAGCGCTACAAGGCGATGGCTTACCCGGCCAGCGGCTACCACACGCCGACCATCGGCTGGATGGCTGACCTGGACCGGATGAAGGTCGAGGAGCTGCGGCATTGGTATCAATCCTGGTATGTGCCGAACAATGCCACGCTGGTGGTGGTCGGCGACGTCACCCCGGACGAGGTGAAGACCCTCGCCCAGCGCTACTTCGGGCCAATCGCCAAACGTGACGTGCCACCGGCGAAGAAACCACTGGAGCTGGCCGAACCCGGTGAACGCCAGATCACTCTGCACGTGCAAACTCAACTGCCTAGCCTGATGCTCGGTTTCAACGTGCCAAGCATCGCCACCGCTGAAGACAAGCGCTCGGTCAATGCCCTGCGCCTGATCTCGGCGCTGCTCGACGGCGGCTACAGCGGACGCATCCCGACGCAACTGGAGCGCGGCGAAGAGCTGGTGTCCGGTGGTTCGTCGAGCTACGACGCCTACACCCGGGGCGACAGCCTGTTCACCTTGTCGGCGACACCGAACACCCAGAAGAAAAAGACCATGGCGCAGGCCGAAGCCGGCCTGTGGAAACTGCTGGAGCAGTTAAAAACCACCGCGCCGTCCGCCGAAGAACTGGAACGCGTGCGGGCACAGGTCATCGCTGGCCTGGTGTTCGAGCGTGACTCGATCACCAGCCAGGCCACCGCCATTGGCCAGTTGGAGACCGTAGGCCTGTCGTGGAAACTGATGGACACCGAACTGGCCGACCTGGAAAGCGTGACCCCGCAAGACATCCAGAACGCCGCCAAGTTGTATTTCACCCGCGAACGTCTCAGCGTCGCCCACGTCCTGCCACTGGAGACGACTCATGAGTGAGCGCAAATCCCCACGCCTGCTGCTCGGCCTGATCGCCGTCGCGGTGATCGGCTCCGCCGCGTTTTATCTGATGCCCGGTGCCAAAACCGACGCCAGCGAGGCGCTGGATAACGCCAAGACCAGCCAGAAGCTGCAATCGCTGACCGAACTCGACGGCAAGGCTCCGGCCAGCCGCAAGCTCGACGTGCAGACCTGGAACACCGCCGGTGGCGCCAAGGTGCTGTTCGTCGAAGCCCATGAGCTGCCGATGTTCGACATGCGCCTGATCTTCGCCGCCGGCAGCAGCCAGGACGGCAATGCACCAGGCCTGGCAGTCCTGACCAACGCCATGCTCAACGAAGGCGTGGCCGGCAAGGACGTCGGCGCCATCGCCCAGGGCTTCGAAAGCCTCGGTGCGGATTTCGGCAACGGCGCCTACAAGGACATGGCGCTGGCTTCGCTGCGCAGCCTGAGTGCCGCCGAACAACGTGAGCCAGCACTCAAGCTGTTCTCCGAAGTGGTGGGTAAACCGACGTTCCCGGCCGACTCCTTCGCGCGCATCAAGAACCAGATGCTCGCCGGTTTCGAATACCAGAAACAGAACCCCGGCAAACTCGCCAGCCTGGAGCTCATGAAGCGTTTGTACGGTGATCACCCGTATGCCCACTCCAGCGACGGCAATGTGCAGAGCGTGCCGAAGATCACGCTGGCGCAACTGCGCGAGTTCCACGCCAAGGCCTATGCGGCCGGCAACGTGGTGATCGCGCTGGTCGGCGACTTGTCTCGCGCCGAAGCGGAGGCGATTGCCAACCAGGTCTCCGGCGCCCTGCCCAAAGGCCCGGCGCTGGCGAAAATCGCCCAGCCCCAGGAGCCCAAGGCGAGCATCGGTCACATCGAGTTCCCGTCCAAGCAGACCAACCTGTTGCTCGCGCAACTGGGCATCGACCGTGACGACCCCGATTACGCAGCGCTGTCGATGGGCAACCAGATCCTCGGTGGCGGCGGCTTCGGCACCCGCCTGATGAGCGAAGTGCGCGAGAAGCGCGGCCTGACTTATGGCGTGTACTCCGGGTTCAGCCCGATGCAGGCCCGTGGCCCGTTCATGATCAACCTGCAGACCCGCGCGCAAATGAGCGAAGGCACGCTGAAACTGGTGCAGGACGTGCTCGCCGATTACCTGAAGACCGGCCCGACCCAGAAAGAACTCGACGACGCCAAGCGCGAGCTGGCCGGCAGCTTCCCGCTGTCCACCGCGAGCAATGCCGATATCGTCGGCCAACTGGGCGCCATGGGCTTCTATAATCTGCCGCTGAGCTATCTGGATGACTTCATGCGTCAGTCCCAGAGCCTGACCGTCGAACAGGTCAAAGACGCGATGAACAAACACCTGAGCACGGACAAAATGGTCATCGTCAGCGCTGGCCCGACCGTGCCGCAAAAGCCGTTACCGGCCCCATCTGATAAACCTGCCGAGCAACCGCTCGGGGTTCCGGAGCATTAATGGCTATTCGTCCTAAAAAACCTGCGCAGAACGTCCACAACGGTGTGAACCAGCTGCGCATCATCGGCGGCGAATGGCGCAGCCGCAAACTGAGCTTCCCCGATGCGCCGGGCCTGCGCCCGACGCCGGACCGTGTGCGCGAAACCCTGTTCAACTGGCTCGCACCGTATGTGGCCGGGGCCAAGGTGCTGGACCCGTTCGCCGGCAGCGGCGCGCTGTTTCTCGAAGCGCTGTCCCGAGGCGCGGCCATGGGACAGGCGCTGGACGCCAGCCACCTCGCCGTATCGAGCCTGAAGGAACACCTAGGCACCCTGCGCTGCACCAACGGCCAGGTGCAGACCGCCGACGCCCTGCGCTATCTGGAAACCCAGGTCGCCACGCCGTTCGACCTGGTGTTTCTCGATCCGCCGTTCAACCAGAACCTGCTGCCAGCCGTCTGCACCCTGCTGGAAGAACGCCAATGGCTCGCACCCGACTCGTGGATCTACACTGAAAGCGAGACCGCGCCTTCGACGCTGGGTTTGCCGGGCAACTGGCGCCTGCACCGCGAGCAGAAATCCGGGCGGGTGTACTACGCGTTGTGGCAACGTATGGCAGTCAACTGAAAGTATTGAAGAACCCTGTGGTGAGGGAGCTTGCTCCCTCACCACAAAAGGTGTGTGCCCTCTGGAAACTGAACGTTTCACCCCCGCCTTCGGCCTCGGCAATCCGCACCTGCAAACCTTGTGGGGGCCGCTGTGGCGCAAAACCGTACACCTTGATCGCCAACGCGAACGCCTGTGGCTGGACGACGGTGATTTCCTCGATCTCGACTGGCATGGCCCGCACAGCGCCGAGGCGCCGTTGGTGCTGGTGCTGCATGGGCTGACCGGCTCTTCCAATTCGCCTTATGTCGCCGGGATCCAGGTCGCGCTCGCTGCGCAAGGCTGGGCCAGTGTCGCGCTGAACTGGCGCGGTTGCTCCGGTGAACCGAATCTGCTGCCGCGCAGCTACCACTCGGGCGCCAGCGAGGACCTCGCCGAAGCCATCAAGCACCTGCGCGCCCAACGGCCGCTGGCGCCGCTGTATGCGGTCGGCTATTCATTGGGCGGCAACGTGCTGCTCAAACATCTGGGCGAAACCGGCAGCGACAGCGGCGTACTCGGTGCGGTGGCGGTGTCGGTACCGTTTCGCCTCGATCAATGCGCGGACCGGATCGGCCAGGGTTTTTCCAAGGTCTATCAGGCGCACTTCATGCGCGAGATGGTCGCCTACATCAAGAACAAGCAGCGTCAGTTCCAGCACGACGGGCGCGAAGATGGCCTGGCAGCACTGGCGGCGCTCGGCTCACTGGAGAACATGCGCACCTTCTGGGACTTCGATGGCCGGGTCACCGCGCCGCTGCACGGTTTTACCGATGCCGAGGATTACTATCGCCAGGCGTCGAGTCGCTACTTTCTCGGAGAGATCCGCACGCCGACCCTGATCATTCAGGCCGCCGACGATCCATTCGTATTCCCCCACAGCCTGCCGACGGCCGAGGAGCTGTCCGCCACTACCCAGTTCGAGTTGCAGACCAGGGGTGGGCATGTCGGCTTTGTCGATGGCTCGTTCCGCCAGCCCGGTTACTACCTGGAACGACGCATCCCGCAATGGCTGGCCGGCGTGACGCAATGAGCGATCAGAGCGAGTCGATCCGTTTCTGGCAAACCGCGCCACTGGCCGGTGTCGAGTTGCTGTCGGCGCGCTACATCGAACATCGCTTCGCCCCGCACGTCCACGACGGCTATGTGATCGGCATGATCATGGCCGGCGCCCAGCGCTATCGCTATCGCGGCGCCGAACACCTGGCCGGCAGCGGAACGCTGGTGCTGATCAACCCGGACGAATTGCACACTGGGCACAAGGGCACCGAGGACGGCTGGCTGTACCGGGCGTTTTACCCCGACACCGGGCAGATCGTGTCCTTGCTTGAGGAACTGGAACTGCCCACCGCGCCCATGCCTGCCTTTGGCGCGACGCTCTACCGCGACCCGGATCTGGTCAATGGTTTCTGTCAGTTGCATCGGCTGCTGGAAAGCCCCGCCACCGCGCTGCAACAGCAGACGGTGTGGCGCGAGATGATGATGCTGCTGTTGCAGCGCCATGCCGCGGTGCAGATCAACGGCAAGCCGGGCAAGGAACACCGCGCGGTGGTGATGGCCAAGGAGTTATTGCATGCGCAACTGGCCGCGCCGCCATCGCTGGAAGAGTTGGCCGCTGCGGTGAACCTGTCGCCCTTCCACTTCGCCCGGGTATTCCGCCGCGCCACCGGCATGCCGCCGCACACCTGGCTGATGCAGCAGCGCATCGCCACTGCACGGGGGTTATTGCAGCACGGTTGTCTGCCAGTGGAAGTCGCCATGCAACTGGGCTTTGCCGACCAGAGTCATCTGAGCCGGCAGTTCAAGCAGGTGTATGGCGTGGGGCCGGCGGCGTATCGCAGTGCCCGACAAATACCTTCAAACACCGAATCCCCTTTGTCGGAGTGAGCCTGCTCGCGATGACGGCCGCTCATGCAACATTGATGTCGACAGACACGACGCTATCGCGAGCAGGCTCACTCCTACAGGGAGAACTTCGTGGTGATCACTCGCCCGTGGCGATCCCGCGAGCCGGCTCGTTGATCCACTCACTCCACGACCCGGCATACAACGAACCCAACGGATAACCCGCCAGGCACAACGCAAACAGGTTGTGACACGCCGTCACCCCGGAACCGCAATAGGCAACCAGTTCCGCTGGCGAGCGCTCACCGAGTTTCGCGGCAAAACGCTGCTTGAGCTGATCCGCCGGCAGAAAGCGCCCGTCGCTGCCGAGGTTGTCGGTGAACGCCGCGCATTGCGCGCCGGGAATGTGCCCGGCAATCGGGTCGATCGGTTCCACCTCACCCTTGAAGCGCGGCAAGGCCCGGGCGTCGAGCAACGTCAGCGACGGCTGAGCAAGGCGTTTCTGCAATTGTTCGGCGCTCAGCAGCAGTTTCATGTCCGGCTGACCGCTGAAGTTGCCCCGGCTGACCGCTGGCGCATCCAGGCTCAGCGGCAAACCCGCCGCGTGCCAGGCCTTGAGCCCACCGTCGAGAATGAACACACCGTCGCGCTTGCCCAGCCACGCCAGTAACCACCAGGCCCGGGCCGCGTAGGCGCCGGGGCCGTCGTCGTAAAGCACCACATCGCTGTCGGCATTGATGCCCCAGGTTTGCAGGCGTTCGATCAATGCTGCCGGCTCGGGCAGCGGATGGCGTCCGGTCACGCCTTTGATCACCTTGCCACTGAGATCACGCTCAAGGTCGGCGAAACGGGCGCCGGCAATGTGCCCTTCGGCGTAGCTGCGCTGCCCGTAGTCCGGGTCTTCGAGGGCAAAACGACAATCGAGAATCACCAGCCCCGGTTGCTCCTTGCGGGCATCCAGTGCGTTCGGGCTGATCAGTTGCGCAATCGGCATAACGGACTCCTGTGAGCGACTTCGAAATGGGTTACTGCCCTTCCTCGAGGGCCTGGGCCAGCGGCACGTAAAACTCGTCAAACAAGGCATTCACCTCTTCGCGCGCCTGATCGGTGACGAACCCGGCTTCCAGCACCAGCACCTGATACACGCCACGCTTGATGGCCTGCTCGCTGAGGTGGTTGGAGTTTTCCCGGGTGGTGCACAGAAAGCGCACCCAGGAGGTGAGGATGATCCAGGCATTGATCGTCAGGGATTCGATTTGCACCCGATCCATCTTGAGAATGCCAGCCGCCACAAATCCCTCGTAGATTGCCATGCCCTGGATCACGCAGCGCTGGGAGAACCGCCGGTAGCGCGCCGCCAGATCGGGATCGCTGTCGAGCAGGTGTTCCAGATCGCGATGCAAAAAGCGATAGCCCCACATCGCCGACAGCAGCTCCTTGAGGTAATAGCGCTTGTCTTCGACCGTGGCAACACGCCCCTGCGGCGGGCGCAGAAAGCTGTCCACAAGGCTTTCGTACTCACTGAACAGTACGGCGATGATCGCCTGCTTGTTGGGGAAGTGGTAGTACAGGTTGCCCGGAGAAATCTCCATGTGGGCCGCAATGTGGTTGGTACTGATGCTGCGCTCGCCCTGCTGGTTGAACAGTTCGAGGCTGTTCTGCACGATGCGCTCGCTGGTTTTTATTCGTGGGGCCATGGCTTGAGCTTTAATTCAGAGTGCGGTGAGGGGCATCTTACGACCTAACCGGAAATGGATAAAACAAAGCTGTGTCGGGAAGTCATTTGACTTTGTAGAGCATAGACTCTAAAAAGTCCTCACTACAATAAATCCGGAGCAGACGATGACTGCCGACATTGCTTACCTGCAAACGCTGCAACAGCCACTGGAAGAGCTTGACCGGCTCTTCGCGGCACAGCGCGCCGCCTATGCCGCCAACCCGATGCCGCCGGCAGCCCAGCGTCAGCAATGGCTCAAGGCATTGCGCGACTTGCTCAGCGATGAGCGTCAGGCCCTGATCGACGCCATCAGCACGGATTTCAGCCATCGCAGCGCCGATGAAACCCTGCTCGCCGAACTGATGCCCAGCCTGCACGGCATTCATTACGCCAGTCGCCACCTCAAGGGCTGGATGAAGTCCTCGCGGCGCAAAGTCGGCATGGCTTTTCAGCCGGCGTCGGCGAAAGTGGTGTATCAACCCCTCGGCGTGGTCGGCATCATCGTCCCGTGGAACTACCCGTTGTATCTGGCCATCGGCCCGCTGGTCGGCGCACTGGCGGCGGGCAACCGGGTGATGCTCAAGCTTAGTGAATCGACGCCCGCCACCGGGCTGCTGCTCAAGGCCTTACTGGCGCGAATCTTCCCCGAAGATCTGGTGTGCGTGGTGCTCGGTGAGTCGGACGTCGGCGTGGCGTTTTCCCGTCTGCGCTTTGATCACCTGCTGTTCACCGGCGCCACCAGCATCGGCAAACACGTGATGCGCGCTGCGGCGGAAAACCTGACCCCGGTGACCCTCGAACTGGGCGGCAAATCCCCGGCCATCGTCTCGCGCGACGTGCCGCTCAAGGACGCCGCCGAACGCATTGCCTTCGGCAAGACCCTGAATGCCGGACAGACCTGCGTCGCCCCCGATTACGTGCTGGTGCCGCAAGACCGTGTCGGCGCGTTCGTCGAAGCCTATCGTCAGGTGGTCAACAACTTCTATCCCACCCTTGCCGACAACCCGGACTACACCGCGATCATCAACGAGCGCCAACTGGCCCGGCTCAACAATTATGTCAGCGACGCCACCAGCAAGGGCGCGCTGCTGATCCCGCTGTTCGAACAGGGTCAGGGCCGGCGCATGCCGCACAGCCTGTTGCTGAACGTCAGTGACGAGATGATCGTGATGCAGGACGAAATCTTCGGCCCGCTGCTGCCGATCGTGCCGTACCAGGATCTGGACCAGGCATTTGCCTACATCAATCAGCGGCCGCGTCCTCTGGCGCTTTACTACTTTGGCTACGACAAACGCGAACAGAACCGCGTACTGCACGAAACCCACTCCGGCGGCGTGTGCCTGAACGACACCCTGCTGCATGTGGCGCAGGACGACATGCCATTCGGCGGCATCGGCCCTTCGGGCATGGGCCACTATCACGGCCATGAAGGTTTCCTGACCTTCAGCAAGGCCAAAGGTGTGCTGATCAAACAGCGCTTCAATGCCGCCAAACTGATTTACCCGCCTTACGGTAAATCGATTCAGAAACTGATCCAGAAGCTGTTCATCCGCTAATCGTCGTCACCGCCGGGTAATAACAACAATGCACCCAAGCCTGACCGAAACACCTGCCCTGTCGCGCCGTGGTCTGCTGAAATTCAGCCTCGGCGCCACAGCATTCCTCGCCACCGCCGGCCTTGGCGCCAGCCTCAGTGGCTGCTCATCGAGTGTCGCCGCCAACGGCTTCGTCACCTTGCGCGACGGCGACCTGTTGTTCCTGCGCGCCTTGATTCCGGTGATGCTCGACGGCGCCGTGGCGAGCGAAAAAATGCCCGGCGCCGTCGATGGCACGCTCAAGTCGCTGGACTACAGCCTCGATCACCTGTCGCCGGAGATGCTCAAACTCACCCGGCAACTGTTCGATGTGCTCGGCATGGCCGTCACACGCGGCCCGCTCACCGGCATCTGGGGCAGTTGGGAAAACGCCAGCCCCGAGGCGATGCGCCACTTCCTCGAACGCTGGGAAAACAGCTCATTGAGTTTGTTGAAAATGGGGCATAGCTCACTGCAACAAATGGTGCTGATGGCCTGGTACACCCGCGCGGAATCGTGGGGGCATTGCGGCTACCCGGGCCCGCCTACCGTCTGAAATCGGCGCCGCGCCTTTCGCGAGCAAGCCCGCTCCCACATTTTGAAATGCATTCCCCTGTGGGAGCGGGCTTGCTCGCGAAGGGGCCCGCAAGAACAACAAAAACAAGAGAACCTGACCGATGCCCGTACCCGACCCGTTCCGCGAAGGCCTCGCCCGTGGCTGGAAAACCTACAACGGCGCACAACTGAGCAACGACCTGACGCTGCAAGCCGACGTGGCCATCATCGGCAGCGGCGCCGGTGGCGGCACCACGGCGGAAATCCTCAGCGCCGCCGGCTACAAAGTGCTGCTGATCGAAGAAGGCCTGCTCAAGACCAGCTCCGATTTCAAGATGCTCGAAGACCAGGCCTACAGCAGCCTCTATCAAGAAGGCATCGGCCGCATGAGCAAGGATGGCGCGATCACCATCCTGCAGGGCCGTGCCGTGGGTGGCACCACGCTGATCAACTGGACATCGAGCTTCCGTACCCCGGAGCCGACACTCGAGCACTGGGCCAAGGAACACAACGTCAAAGGCCACAGCCCGGCCGAAATGGCGCCGTGGTTCGAGAAAATGGAACAACGCCTGGGTGTCGCACCATGGATGGTTCCGCCCAATGCCAACAACGACGTGATCCGCAAGGGCTGCGAGCAACTCGGGTACAGCTGGCACGTGATCCCGCGCAACGTACGCGGCTGCTGGAACCTCGGCTATTGCGGCATGGGCTGCCCGACCAACGCCAAGCAATCGATGATGGTCACCACCATCCCCGCGACCCTGGAAAAGGGCGGCGAGCTGCTGTACCTGGCCCGAGCGGAAAAACTGTTGATCAGCGGCGACAAAATCACCGGCCTGCAATGCGTGGCAATGGATGAGCGCTGCGTCGAGCCGACCGGACGCAAAATCACCGTCAAGGCGCGGCATTACGTGCTGGCCGGCGGCGGCATCAACAGCCCCGCACTGCTGCTGCGCTCGGATGCACCGGATCCGCATCAGCGCCTCGGAAAACGCACCTTCCTGCATCTGGTGAACATGTCCGCCGGACGTTTCGACGAAGTGATCAACCCGTTCTACGGCGCGCCGCAGTCGATCTACTCGGATTATTTCCAATGGAAGGACGGCACCAGCGGGCCGATGGGCTACAAACTCGAAGTGCCACCGCTGCAGCCGGCGCTGGCCGCGACGTTGCTCGGCGGTTTCGGCACACAGAACGCCGAACACATGGCTGATCTGCCGCACACCCATGCGATGCTGGCCCTGCTGCGCGACGGCTTCCACCCGGACAGCGTCGGCGGCAGTGTCGAGTTGCGCGGCGATGGCTCTCCGGTGCTCGACTATCAGGTCTCGCCTTACGCCTGGGAAGGCTTGCGCCGCGCCTTTCACAGCATGGCCGAGATCCAGTTTGCCGGCGGCGCCAAATCGGTGATGCCGATGCACGCCGATGCGCGCTACGTGAAAACCCTGGCCGAAGCCCGCACGCTGATCGACGGTCTGAGCCTTGAGCTGTATCGCACGCGCCTGGGCAGTGCCCACGTGATGGGCGGTTGTGCGATGGGCGAAGACCCGAAAAGTGCGGTCACCGACAGCCTCGGCCGGCACCATCAACTGAGCAATCTGTCGATTCACGATGGCTCGCTGTTCCCCACCAGCATTGGCGCCAACCCGCAATTGTCGGTGTACGGACTGACCGCACAACTGGCGACGTCCCTCGCCGATCGGCTTAGAAATCCGTGAAAAAACCGATTTATCGCGTCGTCTATAGTGCTTTCTTACCCAACAGGCGACTTGGCCGACCGGGACGGCTGCGATACCATCCGACTCCCCAACGGACTCCCGCCAGGACGACGCGATGAACCGAGTGTTGTACCCAGGTACCTTCGACCCTATTACCAAGGGCCATGGCGATCTGGTCGAACGCGCCTCGCGCCTGTTCGATCACGTGATCATTGCGGTCGCTGCCAGCCCGAAGAAAAATCCGCTGTTCCCGCTGGAACAACGGGTTGAACTGGCTCGCGAGGTCACCAAACACCTGCCGAACGTGGAAGTGGTCGGTTTCTCGACGCTGCTGGCGCATTTCGCCAAAGAGCAGAACGCCAACGTGTTCCTGCGTGGTCTGCGTGCGGTGTCGGACTTCGAATACGAATTCCAGCTGGCCAACATGAACCGCCAACTCGCACCGGACGTAGAGAGCCTGTTTCTCACCCCGTCCGAGCGTTATTCGTTCATTTCCTCGACCCTGGTGCGGGAAATTGCCGCGCTGGGCGGCGATATCAGCAAGTTCGTGCACCCGGCCGTGGCCGATGCCCTGACCCTGCGCTTCAAGAAGTAACGACCGTTCAAACGGCGCCCGCGTGCACTGCGGGCGCCAATGCGGCACAATTACGCGCATTGATTTATAGCGCCCGGGCCTGCCGCCCCGGCTGGAGTTAGCATGTCCCTGATCATCACCGACGATTGCATCAACTGCGACGTCTGCGAACCCGAGTGCCCGAACGCCGCCATTTCCCAAGGCGAAGAGATCTACGTGATCGACCCGAACCTGTGCACGCAGTGCGTCGGCCACTACGACGAGCCGCAGTGCCAGCAGGTCTGCCCGGTGGATTGCATTCCACTGGACGAAGCGCATCCGGAGACTGAAGAACAGTTGATGGAGAAGTACCGCAAGATTACCGGCAAGGCCTGAGTTCTTCAGCGCCCGTACCGACGCCATCGCGAGCAGGCTCACTCCTACATTTGGAATGCGTTTCCCTGTAGGAGTGAGCCTGCTCGCGATGAGGCCGTCAGCCACACCGCAAAACCTGGATCAGCTCACTCGCGCTGCTCGAATCCCTCCCCCGTACACCCCAGGCAGCGCACGAACGCCGCTTTCGCCGGGTCGACCACTAACGCTTGCCCGGCATCGCCCACCCCGCCACCCAGCGCGGTAAACGGCAACGACACCACGAACACCCCGGCCCCCAACACCGTCGCCACCACCAGCAGCGGGCGGGCGATCAGCAAGTCGCCAATCATGGCGTAGGCCGGAGGGTTCTGAATCGCATAGCGTGGGTCACCGCTGCCGCCCTCCGTCGCCCGGGTCGGTAGACTGGAACACAACAGCAGCGCAATGAGCAGGACTTGCAGGGGCTTCATGGCACGATCCTTCGGGCTGAACAGTGAGACAACTCACTATAGACCGTAGGAGTTTTTCAGCCTTTTGCCTCAGCTCTGGCAGCGCGGGCAGAAGACACTGGCCCGCTGACCGAGCTTCACTTCCCGCAGGCCGGTGCCGCAGACCTTGCAGTGCTCACTGCCACGGCCATAGACAAACAGCTCTTGCTGGAAATACCCCGGCTGCCCGTCACCGCCAATGAAATCACGCAACGTGGTGCCGCCGCGCTCGATGGCCGCGGCAAGAATGCGCTTGATCTCGATGGCCAGCTTCAGATAACGCGCCCGGGAGATGCTCTTGGCCTCGCGGCGTGGGTCGATCCCGGCAGCGAACAGGGCTTCGGTCGCATAAATATTGCCGACGCCGACCACCACCGCGTTGTCCATGATGAACGGCTTGACCGCCATCGAACGCCCGCGCGACAGCTGGAACAGGCGCTCGCCGTCGAACAGGTCGGTCAACGGTTCCGGCCCGAGGCGAATCAGCAATTCGTGATTGAGCGGATCGGTGCTCCAGAGCATAGCGCCGAAGCGTCGCGGATCGGTGTAGCGCAGGGCCAGCCCGGATTCCAGCTCGATATCGACGTGCTCATGCTTCAACGCCGGCAGCCCGACCTCCACCAGACGCAGGTTGCCCGACATCCCCAGGTGACTGATCAAGGTGCCGACCTCGGCGTTGATCAACAGATACTTGGCTCGCCGCTCGACCAACACGATGCGCTGTCCGGACAGGCGCACATCAAGGTCTTCGGGGATCGGCCAGCGCAACCGGCGATCACGCACGATCACCCGGCTGACGCGCTGGCCTTCCAGGTGCGGGGCAATGCCCCGGCGGGTGGTTTCGACTTCCGGCAGTTCAGGCATGGTGTCCTCGAATCAATGCGCGCCGAGGTCGCGAATCGTCTGTTTGAGGGTTTCGAAATCGTAGTCCGACAGACCGACGTAATCGAGAATCAGCGCACCGATGCTGTTCCACTCGTGGTCTTCGGTCTGATTGCCCAGTACCCGGTAAGACGCACAGATGTGCTCGGCCATCTTCAGGATCGCCAGCAGATTCTTCATCTGACTGTTGCGTGAGGACTCGTCGCTGAAGATCGCCAGCGCATTGTGGTGATTGGCGATCGCCGTGCTGACGTGCTCCGGCAGGCGCCACGACTTGGCGGTGTAATAACCGACCACAGCGTGGTTGGTGTTGAACTCGCTGTTTTCTGTGTCCACCACTCGACATTCAGCGCTGGCATTGGCGTAAGCCTTTTCCAGAACCGTCATGTAATTGGGGAACCGCTGCAACATCAAAGGCACGCCGCAGTCGTGGAACAGACCCAAAGCGTAGGCTTCATCACCTGCCTGGGTGCCGATGCGCTTGGCCAGGGTCAGGCAGGTCATCGCCACGTCCTGGGCGGTGTCCCAGAAGCGGTTGAGGGTGACGATGGTGTCGTCGTTCATCTCGCCCTTGATCGACTGCGCGTTGATCAGGTTGATGATCGAACGGCTGCCCAACAGATTCACCGCGCGCTGGATCGAAGTGATCTTGTTGCTCAGGCCGTAATAAGGCGAATTGACGATTTTCAGCAGAGAACCGGACAGGCCAGGATCCTGGGAGATCAGCTTGGCGATCACCTCCAGGTCCGGGTCGGGCATGTACTGCTCCATTTGCAGATCCACCATGATCTGCGGTTGCGCGGGCACGCTGATGCCTTGCAGGGATTGTTGAATCTGTTCGGTGGTCAGCTCTTGGGACATAAGTACACACTCAGGGACAGGCGGCGATTCTAACCTCTAAAAACCGCGCGACGACACACCAGTGGGCAATTGTCAGGAACTTTCATTCAGGCCACAGCTTCGGAAGCTGTAATGCCCCAGGGATCACTCCGGTCCCATGCGGCGGCAAATTCCCGCAGACTCAGGAGCTTATCGATGGCCACTTCCCTCAACGGCAAACGCATCGCCATTTTGGTAACAGACGGTTTCGAACAGGTCGAATTGACCGGTCCCAAGCAGGCACTGGAGCAGGCCGGCGCCCGGGTCGACATCCTTTCCGCCGAGGCCGGCAAGGTCAAAGGCTGGAACCACGACAAACCGGCGGACGATTTCAAGGTCGACCAGACATTTCAAGGCGCCAGCAGCGAGCAGTACGACGCGATCGTCCTGCCGGGCGGCGTACAGAACTCCGACACGATCCGCATCGACCAGGATGCCCAGCACCTGGTCAAGACCGGAGCCTCTGCCGGCAAACCGATTGCGGTGATCTGCCACGGCAGCTGGTTGCTGATTTCCGCCGGGCTGGTCAACGGCAAGACCATGACCAGCTACAAGACCGTCAAGGATGATCTGGTGAATGCCGGCGCGCACTGGGTGGATAAAGAAGTGGTCAAGGACGGCAACCTGATCAGCAGCCGCCAACCGGATGATATTCCGGCGTTCAGTCGCGAATTGATCAGCGCCCTCACTGCCTGATCCGGATTTTTCCATTTCACAAAGATCTATTGTGGCGAGGGGATTTATCCCCGATGGACGGCGAAGCCGTCCCAAGCAGTCTGACTCGGTTCAGTTGAAGAACCGAGTTGTCAGGGTTTGCGGCTGCTACGCAGCCGATCGGGGATAAATCCCCTCGCCACAGATAAACTCCTTCATCACAGATCCCCCTCACCACATGTCCATTTGCCGGCCAATCAGCCGGCCTGACGCGCTATACTCCCGCTCTTTTTTCCGGAGCGACGTCATGTCCCTGCCTAGCCTGCGCCTCAAAGCCAACGCCGACCGTCGCCTGCGCAACGGCCACTTGTGGGTCTACAGCAACGAAATCGATGTGGCGGCCACGCCACTGCACGGCTTCAAGGCCGGCGATCAGGCAATCCTCGAAGCCGCCGGCGGCAAGCCGCTGGGCATCGTCGCCATGAGCCCGAACAACCTGATCTGCGCACGCCTGCTGTCGCGCGACATCAAACTGCCGCTGGACAAATCGCTGCTGGTGCATCGCCTGAACGTGGCCCTGTCGCTGCGCGAGCGCCTGTTCGACAAGCCGTTCTACCGTCTGGTTTACGGCGACTCCGACCTGTTGCCGGGTCTGGTGGTCGACCGTTTCGGCGACATCCTCGTGGTCCAGATCGCCTCGGCGACCATGGAAGCGCATAAAGATGACGTGATCGCCGCATTGACCCAAGTGCTCAAGCCTAGCGGCATTCTGTTCAAGAACGACTCCGCTGCCCGTGATGCCGAAGGCCTCAACCGTTACGTCGAAACCGTGTTCGGCCTGGTGCCGGAGTGGGTCGCCCTGGAAGAGAACGGCGTGAAGTTCGAAGCACCGGTCATCGAAGGCCAGAAAACCGGCTGGTTCTACGACCACCGCATGAACCGCGCCCGCCTGGCCCCGTACGCCAAGGGCAAACGCGTCCTCGACCTCTATAGCTACATCGGTGGCTGGGGCGTGCAGGCAGCGGCATTCGGCGCCAGCGAAGTGTTCTGTGTCGACGCGTCGGGCTTTGCCCTCGACGGCGTTGAACGCAACGCTGCGCTGAACGGCTTCGCCGACAAGATGACCTGCATCGAAGGCGACGTGTTCGAAGCCTTGAAAGAACTCAAGGCCAGCGAAGAGCGTTTCGACGTGATCGTTGCCGACCCGCCGGCGTTCATCAAGCGCAAGAAAGACATGAAAAACGGCGAAGGCGCCTATCGTCGCCTGAACGAGCAAGCCATGCGCCTGCTCACCAAGGACGGCATCCTGGTCAGCGCTTCGTGCTCGATGCACCTGCCGGAAGATGATCTGCAGAACATCCTGCTGACCAGCGCCCGTCACCTGGACCGCAACATCCAGATGCTGGAGCGCGGCGGTCAAGGCCCGGATCACCCGGTACACCCGGCCATCGCCGAAACCCGCTACATCAAGAGCATCACCTGCCGCCTTCTGCCTAACAGCTGATTGACACAAAAACGGGGAGCCCAAGGGCTCCCCGCTTGCTGTCTGGCGATGCAACGTCGCCGAATGCCTGTTCTTTCTCTATCCCGTCCTACATATAACTTCCCAAACCAGTGAAGGAAATTTCCCTGCGCTTTTGATTTAACACCCCATAACTTACAAACATGTTTTATTCGCGCGACCACTCCGACAAAATTACTGGAATTTTCCTACTTAATAATCACTTGCCAATAACTCATTACAAACTATGATTAAGTTGTCACCACGAGGTGGCACTCAATATTACTGAACATGGAGTTCACACTATGAAAGCAATTACTCTGGAAGCTAACAAAATCGCGAACCTGGCTTTTCTGGTCGCCCCTAAAGCCCGCTAAGTAAGGTGGACGTCGGGGAGTGCCGGCCCCCTGACGTCCTTTTCGACTTTGTCCAGAGCGAATAGCCAACATGCACATAAATCCTTATTTATTCATACTGCCGCGCACGCCCGGACTTATTGTCTGGAACTACAAAGAGCACCTTCAATATGAACTCGATATCGATTACTCATCGAGACTCGCCAAACTCATTCACGACCCGAGCCTGTTTGATCACTGCAATACAATAGACACACAACTATTAAATGCAAAAATATTAACCATTACAAAGATAGACAGTCCCGCATGGGGCTGGGATGAGTTATCGAAGATTTACCATATCGGCACACAGAACATTCCCTGCGAACAGGTGCCGCAGAATATCCATGAGTGGTCCCGACAATACCTGGATCACTGCAATGAAGTGCTGGCTGCAGAAGCCCCTCACAGGGAGCGCCCGGTTCAGGACCTCGAACGACGCATCGTGCTGCCTGCCCCGGTCACATTGACTGAAAGCAGCCTGGGCAATGCACTGCTGCAGCGAAAGACCTGTCGCACCTTTACCGGCGAAGCAATCAACCTTGATACCGTTGCCACACTGCTGTACCTCTCGCTCGGCTATCTCGCCGAACGGGAAAATGATCGCGACGCCAGCATCGCCCAAGGCCTCGGCGCGCGGCGCAGCAGCCCATCGGGTGGAGGGTTGAACGCCTGCGAAGGTTTTGTTCTGGCGCAGAACGTCAGCGGCCTGGAACCGGGCATTTACGCCTATCACCCGGCCGAGCACGCCTTGAGTCCGGTCGGTCCACTGCCCGAGCCGGCGTTGGGACAACTTCTGGCCGGGCAACACTTCATCAACAACTTGCCGTTGGGGCTGTTCATCACGGCTCGCTTCGACAAGCTCTGGTGGAAGTATCAGCACTCACGGGCCTACCGCATGGCCTTCGTCGAAGCCGGCCACCTTTCACAGTCATTCCAACTGGTGGCCACGGCCTTGGGATTGCGCACCTGGCTGACAGGGGCATTCGGCGATCATCAGGTCGAAACCCTGCTGGGAATCGAAGGCAGTGCCGAACAACCGCTGTTCTTTGTCGGCTGTGGCGCGAGCGACGGTCAGGCGATGTGTCAGGAAATGCAGGATCTGCTCCGGGAGACGCAAGCATGACCGCGCCCCTAGCGGATCCGCCTCCGGCGCCCGAGTCCTGGTCACAACGGTTTACCCTCGGTGACTGGAACAGTCACGCCTCGGTACGCACCAGCCATCACGAATACCTGCTGCCGCCAGACGTGCAGCAACAGTTGCAAACTCGTTTCTGGTTCCCGCCGGCCTTCCTGCCGTACCTGGCGCACCCCGTCATTCAGGCCGCAGGTGCAACTGTCATGCACCGCCTGACCGCCAATCATCTGGTGCATTTTCTCGACTACACCACCCTGCTCGAACACCGCATCGTCAACCGGGCGGTGGAAACCATCGTCCACGGCGAATTGCCTGCCTACGTTCCGCCACGGATGAAAACCGCAGCGTTGCAGCTCTATACCGACGAGGGCTATCACGCACTGTTCTCTGATCGGCTCGCCAGCCAGATCGCCGACTTGCATGGTTTCACCGAGCGCCCGGTGATGCCCTTGCGGATCACCCGAATGAACGCCCTGATTGCCCGCACCACCGAAAGCAATCGCCCACTGGCGTGGTTCCTGCTCGGCTTCGTCTCGGAAACCATCATTGCCCGGGAGTTGCTGGAGGTCTGTCGCGAAACACTGGTCACCAGCGTGAACGACATGCTGCGCGATCACCTGAGCGACGAGGCCCGGCACAGTCGCTACTTTTGCGAGGTGTTCCATTACCTGTGGCTGACCTTGAACAACCGCCAGCGCACCTTCACCGCCAGAACCCTGCTGGACATCATCGCAATCTTCTTCGAAGTCGATGAACACTGGCTGCGGCAAAGCCTGCGCGGCGTCGGAGTTGCAGACATGGACGTGGCGCAGATTGTTGGCGGCCTGACGACCGCACAGGCCAATCGGCAACGAGCGCAATCAGGCGTCGGCGCTACGCTGCATGCACTGGAGAAGGCAGGATTCTTTGCGCTGGAACATAACCGGAAACTTTTTGCCAAGGCAGGACTGATCGATGGATAACCGAGCAAAAACAGGCACCGCCCGACAACGACGCGGCGCCATCAGTCTTCTGCTGGCCATGGTCCTGCTTGGGGTATTTCCCCTGGACGTGCTGCTTCCTTCGTTTCCCGCCCTGGCCGAACACTTTCGCAGCACTCCGGCGGACATTGCGCTGTCGATCAGCCTGTTCGCCGTAGGGATCGCGTTCGCGCAGCTGTTGATCGGGCCACTCTCCGATGTGATCGGGCGTAAAGGGTTGCTGCTCGCGGGCATGGGTGTATCGATGCTGGGGGCGCTCGGCTGCGCCATGACCAGCGACTACAAGCTCTTTCTGGCCTTCCGGTTGCTGCAGGCCTTGGGTTGCGGCTGCTTTGTGCTGTCCCAGGCGCTGGTTCAGGACCTGTTCGAGGGTGAGGAGCGCGACCGCTTGCGCATCCTGATGGTGACCGCGACCGGAATTTTCATTTCAGTGTCGCCGCTGGCCGGCACGCTTCTGCAAACCACTCTCGGCTGGCGTGGCAGCTTCTGGGTATTCACCGCGCTGGCGGCGGTTGTACTGGTCAAGGCCTGGTTTTTTCTGGAGAACAGTCATCGCGTCATTCGCAACACGCCGCTCAACTTCCTCAATGCCTATCGCCGGGTGCTCGGCGATTTCGAATTCGTCGGCTACTGGCTCATTTCCGCATTTGCGTTCGCCTGCCACTTCTCGTTCATCGTCATCTCACCACTGATCTTCATGGATCAACTGCAGCTATCGGCCTATGACTTCTCGCTGATCCTGCTGGCCTACGGTGCGGCCTATATCGTTGGCGGGATTGCCGCTGCGCTGTTGAGCCGGCGCATCAGCTCCGCGCAACAGATCGTCGCGGGTTTGAGCATGATCCTGCTGGCGGGGCTGGTGATGCTGTTCCTGTCGCAGCACTTCGCGCTCTCGCCCGCCACGGTGCTGATTCCGATGCTGATCTGCACCGCCGGCACCACCATTGCGCGCCCGGCCGCCACCTCACGAGCCATGGGCCTGTTCCCGGGGAACGCCGGCACCTCGGCTTCGGCCGGTAGCACCATTGTCTTCATTTGTGGCGGCCTGATCAGCGCCCTGATCAGCCTGAGCCCGAGCAACCTGCAAGCAACCCTCGGCTACTGCTTTGTCCTGCTCAGTTGCATCGCACTGGCGCTGAACAAGCGGATCAGTCATCGCGCCAGAGTCATCGAAAGCAGCGCCATCGCCCCCACCGGCGGCGATTGAGCCTGCCGGTCGTCATGCCATACGCACCGTCGGCACTGGAACAATGCTTTGCGCCATTCCCTCCAGACGCCAGCGGTGTAGAATCGGCTGATTCATCGCCATTCATCCCCCGGCGGGTTTATGAGCTCAGGCTGAGGCAAGCGGCGATCCCGCAAAGTCATCGGCAACATCCAGGACACACGGCCATTTCTGAGTGTTCCAGACGTCAATAGAAGCTCACTCCCTTTTGATACCTGATTAGCCGCCCGGAGTGCTCCAATGCCTGATTACCGTTCGAAAACATCCACCCACGGCCGCAACATGGCCGGCGCCCGCGCACTGTGGCGCGCCACCGGGATGAAAGATGACGACTTCAAAAAGCCGATCATTGCCATTGCCAACTCGTTCACCCAGTTCGTACCGGGCCACGTACACCTGAAAGACCTTGGTCAACTGGTTGCCCGTGAAATCGAACGCGCCGGTGGCGTAGCGAAAGAATTCAACACCATCGCCGTGGATGACGGCATCGCCATGGGCCACGACGGCATGCTCTATTCGCTGCCGAGCCGCGAGATCATCGCCGACTCCGTCGAGTACATGGTCAACGCTCACTGCGCCGACGCCATCGTCTGCATTTCCAACTGCGACAAGATCACCCCGGGCATGCTGATGGCGGCCCTGCGCCTGAACATTCCGGTGATCTTCGTATCCGGCGGCCCGATGGAAGCCGGCAAGACCAAACTCGCTTCCCACGGCCTCGACCTCGTCGACGCCATGGTGATCGCCGCCGACGAAAGCGCTTCTGACGAGAAAGTTGCCGAGTACGAGCGCAGCGCCTGCCCGACCTGCGGCTCATGCTCCGGCATGTTCACGGCCAACTCGATGAACTGCCTGACCGAAGCGCTGGGCCTGGCACTGCCGGGCAACGGTTCGACCCTGGCCACCCACAGCGACCGCGAACAGCTGTTCCTGCAGGCCGGTCGCACCATCGTCGAGCTGTGCAAGCGTTACTACGGTGAGAACGACGAGTCGGTGCTGCCGCGCAACATTGCCAACTTCAAGGCGTTCGAAAACGCGATGATGCTCGACATCGCCATGGGCGGTTCGACCAACACCATCCTGCACTTGCTGGCTGCCGCCCAGGAAGCCGAGATCGATTTCGACCTGCGCGACATCGACCGCCTCTCGCGCAGCGTGCCGCAACTGTGCAAAGTCGCTCCGAACATTCAGAAGTACCACATGGAAGACGTGCACCGCGCCGGCGGCATCTTCAGCATCCTCGGTTCGCTGGCCCGTGGCGGCCTGCTGCACACCGACCTGCCGACCGTGCACAGCCGCAGCATGGAAGAAGCCATCGCCAAATGGGACATCACCCAGACCACCGACGAAGCGGTGCACCACTTCTTCAAGGCAGGACCTGCCGGTATCCCGACCCAGACGGCATTCAGCCAGTCGACCCGTTGGGAAACGCTGGATGACGACCGTGAAAACGGCTGCATCCGCAGCTTCGAGCACGCCTATTCGCAAGAGGGTGGCCTGGCCGTGCTGTACGGCAACATCGCCCTCGACGGCTGTGTAGTGAAAACCGCCGGCGTCGACGAGTCGATCCACGTCTTCGAAGGCAACGCGAAGATCTTCGAAAGCCAGGACAGCGCCGTACGCGGCATCCTCGCCGACGAAGTGAAGGCTGGCGACATCGTCATCATTCGCTACGAGGGCCCGAAAGGCGGCCCGGGCATGCAGGAAATGCTCTACCCGACGTCCTACCTGAAATCCAAAGGCCTGGGCAAAGCCTGCGCACTGCTCACCGACGGTCGTTTCTCCGGCGGCACGTCGGGTCTGTCCATCGGTCACGCTTCGCCAGAAGCTGCAGCCGGCGGTGCGATCGGTCTGGTGCAGGACGGCGACAAAGTGCTGATCGACATTCCGAACCGCTCGATCAACCTGTTGGTCAGCGATGAAGAACTGGCCGCACGCCGCGCCGAGCAGGACAAGAAAGGCTGGAAACCGGTCGAGATCCGTCCACGCAAAGTGACCACCGCGCTCAAGGCCTACGCCCTGCTGGCGACCAGCGCCGACAAGGGTGCCGTGCGTAACAAGGCGATGCTCGACGGGCTGTAAGCGTCAAATCGCAGAAACAAAAATGCCCCGCCAAAGTGCGGGGCTGATCGTTCCCACGCTCTGCGTGGGAATGTCTCAAGGGACGCTCTGCGTCCAGTGACGCGGAGCGTCACGGGCTGCATTCCCACGCAGAGCGTG
>NZ_NQYG01000077.1:0-23411 GCF_002878485.1 Pseudomonas sp. AD21 | reverse complement strand
CCCCTGTGGGAGTGGGCTTGCTCACGAAAGCGCCGTGTCATTCACCGAAAATGCTGGCTGCCCCACCGCCTTCGGGAGCAAGCCCCCTCCCACAGAGGATCTGTATTCCAGGCAGCTCCTGCACTTTGCTCGATTCAACAAGACACACACTCGACCTCTGACACACCACAAAACCCATGTGGGAGTGGGCTTGCTCACGAAAGCGCCGTGTCATTCACCGAAGATGTTGGCTGCCCCACCGCCTTCGCGAGCAAGCCCCCTCCCACAGTGCGATTTAACGGGGTGAGGCGGCCGGCTGGTGATGGCTATTTAACGGCTGGCTGTTAGACTTCCAGCACATCCGTCTGACGGTGTGTGCAGGTTCCGTTGAGTGCTCGAGGCCCTTATGCGAAACAAGGGGGGAAAGGGACTTTCATTGGCCAGGAGGCTTTATACATCGCGAACCCTCGGGCTGGTGCTGGGGTTGTTGTGCGTGAGCGCGGCGATGTACCCGCTCGAACCGCCGCTGTGGGTCTGGGCGCTGATGCTGTTCAACGGCCTGCTCTGGCCGCACCTGGCGTTCCAATGGGCGCGTCGCTCCAGCGTTCCCTACCACGCCGAACACCGCAATCTGTTGATCGACGCGTTTATGGGCGGCTTTTGGGTCGCCGCCATGCATTTCAATCCGCTGCCCAGCGCCACCACCATTTCGATGATGGCGATGAACAACGTCGCCATCGGCGGTCTGCGTTTTCTCGCGGCGGGCCTGGCGGCGCAGATCCTTGGTATTGGCGTTGGGCTGGTGGTTTTCGCCCCGGCGTTCATCCCGCAAACCTCACCGCTGCAACTGTATGCGTGCCTGCCATTGCTGATGCTGTACCCGTTGGCGCTGGGCTGGATCTGCTTTCGCCAGGCCTACACGCTGGGGCTGCACAAGCGTGAGTTGTTGGCCCTGAGCCGCACCGACAGCCTCACCGGATTGCTCAACCATGGCGCGTGGAAGGATCAACTGGAAATCGAATTTCAACGCTGCCGCCGGCAGAAGCAGGGCGCGGCGATTGCATTGATTGACATCGATCATTTCAAGTCGATCAACGACACCTACGGTCACGTGGCAGGCGACATCGTGCTGCGGCAGCTGAGCAAGATGCTCAAGCAGAACCTGCGCGCCGCGGACGTGGCCGGGCGCTACGGCGGTGACGAATTTTGCGTGATCCTGCCCGACCTGCCGCTGTTCAATGCCGCCCAGGCGATGGAAGCCTTGCGCGAGCGATTTTCCACCCTGGGTTATGAGCAGAACCCGGCACTCAAGGTCAGTCTCAGTATTGGTCTGGCCGCTTACGACCCGGCCCACGGGGATGCGACTCGCTGGCTCAATGATGCGGATCAGGCGCTGTACGAGGCCAAGGCCAGCGGGCGCAATCGGGTAATCTGCAACAGTGAAGACCGGCCGAAGCACGAACTGCTCGATTCTGTCTGATTGCTCACCACCATTCCTTTTGTAGGAGTGAGCCTGCTCGCGATAGCAATCTATCAGTAACCCGGATGTCGACCGATATAACGCTATCGCGAGCAGGCTCACTCCTACAGGTGTTCGGTGTCGGCCGCAGAGGTGTCGCATCCGGTATAGAGCCTTGCGTCGATGTCAGGTACGGTTCAATCCCCCCGACGCGAAACAAGGATCGATTCATGACGTTCTCATTTTCCCGCTCCCTGCTGGCCGCCAGCCTCGGCCTGTCCCTCGCCCTCAGTACCGCCAGCGTCTTCGCCGAACCGCACAAGCGAGTGTTGGCCGATGCCGAACAGTATCAGCCCGAAGCCCTGAAGCTGCTGGAACGGCTGGTCAACATCGACTCCGGTTCAGGCTATGAGCCGGGCCTGAAACAAGTCAGCGAGATTGCCATCGATGAGCTGAAAAAACTCGGCGCGACCATCGAACTGGTGCCCAATACCCCGGAAAAATCCAACCACGTGCTGGCGACCTTCAAAGGCACCGGCAAGGCGAAAATCCTCTTGATGGCGCACATGGACACGGTGTTCAAGGAAGGCTCCGCTGCCGAGCGCCCGTTTCACATCAAGGACGGCCGCGCCTACGGGCCAGGGGTGATGGACGACAAGGGCGGCATCGTCGCCGGGATCTACGCGCTGAAAGTTCTGAAAAACCTCGACTTCAAGGACTACGCGCAAATCACCTTCCTGCTCGACGCCAGTGAAGAAACCGGCTCGGACGTCGCCACCGACCTGATCAAGAAAACCGCCAAGGCTCACGACGTGACCCTCAACCTCGAACCGGGCCGCCCGGCCGATGGTCTGGTGGTGTGGCGCAAGGGCAGCGCGACGGCGCTGGTCGAGGTAAAAGGTAAAGCGGCACATGCCGGCGTCGCACCGGAGCTGGGGCGTAACGCGGCGATGGAAGCGGCGCACCAGATTCTGCAACTGGGCAAACTCGGCGACGAAACGAAGAAAACCACGATCAATTTCACCGTGCTCCAGGCCGGCGATCGCACCAACGTGATCCCGGATCGCGCAACGGCCAAGGCAGACGTGCGCGCGGCGGTGCCGGAAGAGTTCGACCGGATCGAGAAAGACCTGGCACGGGTCTCGCAGGACAAGCTGATAGCGGAAACCGAAGTGACCACGAGCCTCAAACGCGGCCTGCCGCCGATGCCGCAGACGGCGGAGTCGGATCGTTTGATGGCCATGGCGCAGGGGATTTACGGCGAGATCGGCCGCAAGCTGACCGAAGAGGGCAGCGGTGGCGCGGCGGATGCCAGCCTGTCGGCGGGAGTTGGTACACCGACGCTGGATGGCTTCGGGATTGTCGGCGGCAATATTCACACGCCGGAGGAATACGCCGAAGTGGCGAGCGTGACGCCACGGATTTATCTGTTGTCGCGGATGATCATGGAACTGTCCAAGCGCTGAGCTGTGCCGATATAGCGGCGTTGCGACTGACGCCTTCGCGAGCAAGCCCGCTCCCACAGTGGATTTTCAGTGAACACAATACACGTGTTCGACACAGATCCAATGTAGGAGCGGGCTTGCTCGCGATGGCGTCAGTCCGGCCGGCGCACCACTTCTTGACACTCATGGTACGCCGGGCCAGCAAGACTCAGGCGGGTTGCGCGTTGTTCCAGAATTGTTTGATTTCGTGAATGTTGCCCACGTTGTAACGTGGAATGATGCCCGCACATGGCGATGCCGCAGCGGTTGCCACCGGTGTGTTGATGACGTTGGCGCCAGCATGCAGCAGTGGAGTCGAGTTCCAGTTATCGAGTTGCTTGTTCATACAGATTTCCTTTCTGATTGAGTGAGCAGTGAAGTCTGCTCACGTTGTAGCCGGGACAGCAGGCTTTCAAAGAGCGCTGTCTCCTGCCGGGCGATACCGGGATAAGTCGGTACCAGGTTGTCGTCGAAGCACCAGGCTTCTTCGGTTTTTGTCTCCTGCCGAGGATGGATTAGCAAACTCAGCGAGGCGGACATCGTTTCAGGTGGAAGCTGCTTGTGGACTTCGCGCAGTGGAAGCATGTGCAGCACCTCACCCGGAATAAGTTTAAGTACTCTTTCATCGCCAAACTTCGGCTTTACGCCTGCCTGAAGAGGCGTTTGCTCGAGAATCTCTCGCGAAACGGTGGTGTAACCGTCACCGCTGTAACCCACGCAATAGAGTTCGAAGTCATGACTGTGGTTGAGGTCGTAGATGAAGGTTTCCCGCTCATCCTGTGACGTGACCGGCGACCAGAACCCCAGGCGTACGGTAAACAGATCGTTGGAATGCAGAACAAATGCATAAGCGCCGTAGAGTCTGTTTTTGGTACTGAAACCGTCCTGCTGGATCGTTGTGTAAAGGTATTCGCTCAACAACGTACGGTTAGTCGCCAGTTGACGCAGGTCGTCAATGATTTTTGCGCTGTCCAGCTGCAGGTCGTAGGTCGCCATACGCTCGACAAAAGTATTCAGTTTCATGCGGCTTCACACTGGTCGAGTAAATGGTTCAGACGGCTGTTTTGCAGGTTTCTCAACAGCGGCGCGCAATTCAAGGCAGCCTGCAGATCGGTTCTGCTGATTATCTGAAAGGCCTTCCAGGCGACAGCGGGGTGGTAGTGATAAATCAATTCTTCAGCCACTTTGCAGGCGCCGGGGTCCTGGGCGGCTTCAAGCAGCTCAAGACTCGCCAGGAAGCGTGCGGCACTGTCGTCATGCGGGAACCAGGCGATTTTGCGCAATGAGTCGGGGTCAAATACACCGATGTCGGCAGTTCTTTCAGGCAGATTGATGCTGCCAATGAAGGCCGGATGCCCGTTGCCGTCGGGGTTGCTGTCGAACAGGACCTTTGCACCGTCCACGAACAACGGATTATTGCCGTCCACACTGACCCGCTCTGCGCGCGTCAGGCACTGATCTTCGAGCTGGTAAAGTTGAATGGGAAATGACTCCCCGTTGATTGCAAACAAGATACTTTTGCCGGGTACGGAATAGAATTGTTCCGGTGCCGGTGCGTTGTCAGGTGCCTTGATACTAATGTTGCCATCTTTGTTGCAGTGTAATGTCAGCGTTCCAGTGTGAATGTTCAGCACTTTCATGATCGCAGCGCGGTGAGACGTGTCCTGAGTATCTGCTGTTGCTTCGAGTAGTTGGTCTGCCAGGCTCTTCACTTCGGTTCCCATGTTCATCGTCTTGATGCGGGTAATAAGTTGTGCTGGCGTCAAGTCTGGATTGAGCAATGTTTTTATCATGGGAGGTCAGTCCGTGTTGGCTGTAGATTAAGTTGGAAAGTACTCGAATAAATAATTCGGCTGATGATTTTTAATGCGTTGTTTATTGTTGGGTGTACAGTTGTTTAATTGATTTGGATTATAGGTGGGCGATATTTAATATCAATGCACAAGTTGTTGTTAAATGTTGGTGTTTGTTAGTGGGTGTGTTGTTGATTTTGGTGTATGGCTATTAAGTTGGGAGTTGTTCGCAACTTGGCCGGTGACATTGCGTCTACCGGCTGTATCAGTAGTTACCCGTGGCGTTCGGATCAGTGTCGAATTATTCCTTCACGCTCATGTATTCCTTGGCCCAGAGAATGTACTCCTCAGGCTGGGTATAAGTGTGCGTCAGCTCGGTGGCGCTCAGGTCTGAGGCCTGGGTGAAGATCTGCCGCTGTTCGCGCAAGCTGTCGTAGGTGGCCTTGATCGCGGCGAAATACGCGCCGTGGCCGTCGATGGTCACGCGCACGCCGAGTTCTGCCAGACGCTTGTCGTCACGCAGGGCCGGGTTGCCGTAGGTGACCAGCATCAGCGGGACGGTCAGGTGTTCGGCAATCTGTTCCAGCTGATCGAAGTCCTGCACGCCAACCATGCAGATGCCGTCGGCGCCAGCGGCCTGGTACTGCCGGGTACGGCTGATGATTTCCTGATTCGGCAGGATGCCGGCGTTGGTGCGGGCGATGATCGCCATTTCCGAATCGACCCGGGCTTCCAGTGCCGCGCGGATCTTGCCGACGCCTTCGGCGACCGAGATCAGGTCGGTGGATTTGCGCCCGAATTGTGCCGGCAGAAGGGTGTCTTCGATGGTCAGGGCGGCGACGCCGGCGCGTTCCAGTTCAACGATGGTACGCATCACGTTGAGGGCGTTGCCGTAGCCGTGGTCGGCGTCGGCGATCACCGGCAATTGGGCGACGCGGCCGATACGGGTGGCCTGTTCGGCGAATTCGCTGAGGGTGATCAGGGCAAAGTCGGGGGCGCCCAGTACCTGCAACGAGGCCACGGAGCCGCCGAGGATCCCCACTTCAAAACCCAGGTCTGCGGCAATGCGCGCGGACATCGGGTCGAATACCGAGGCGGTGTGGTAGCACGTGTCGGAGGCCAGCAATTGACGGAAGTTACGGCGCAAATCTTGATGGGAAAGCCTGGTCATACGAGTTCCACCAATACAAAGGAATGGAACGGCTTGAGCAAAGGTGTCAACGCCGAAGAATGAAAAGGCTATCACGCGAGTGGGTCAAGGTTCATGACGAATTTGCGAGAGAGAAGGGGATTCAGGCCGCGACCGCCTGTTGCTGTTGCCTGGGCAGCAGCACCGCACGCACCGAATTGCCTGGTTGCAGCTGCAGGCGCTTGGCGGTGAGGCGATCGACCACCAGAGTATTGCCGACCTGACGGCCCGGAGCGACGGTGATGCGGCAGTTTTCCAGGCGCCGGTTGTGGATCAGCCACAACGGTGCCTGATCGTCCGGTGTGCCGAGGCTCAACGTCAGTGCGAGGCTGTCGCGCACGGTACGGATGTTGGGGATCGCGGCTTCGACTACCGGGCCGCCGTCGAAGATGTCGATGTAGCCCTTATGCACAAAACCTTCTTCGCGCAGGATCTTCAGCGCCGGCTCGGTGTTGGGGTGCGGCTGACCGATGACTGCTTGCGCCTGTTCGGTGAGCAGGCAGGTGTACAGCGGCTGGCGCGGCATCAGTTCGGCGATGAACGACTTGTTGCCCAGGCCCGACAAGTGGTCGGCGTGGCTGAAGTCCATCTTGAAAAAGTGTCGGCCCAGGCTGTCCCAGAACGGCGAGCAGCCGAGCTCATCGGCACTGCCGCGCAGTTCGGCAATCATCTTCTCGCCAAACAGCTGCGGGAACTCAGCCACGAACAACAGGCGTCCGAGCGACAGCAGCCGGCCATTATTGCCGTGCCGGTGCTGCGGATGCAGGAACAGCGAACACAGTTCCGACTGACCGGTCAGTTCGTTATTGAGAAACAGCGTGGGGATCTGTCGCGAAATGCCCAGATCCGGTGCCGAACTCACGGTCAACCCGACGCGGTAGTTGTACCACGGCTCGCGCAGGCCAACCGCCCCGGTCAGGGCGCTGACGCCGACCACGCGCAGGTCGTCGTCTTCGAGCACGAACAGATAATCGGCGTCGGCCCGTTCCACCTGCTCGGCGAATGCACGCTGGGCCCAGCGCACCCGGTGGGCGAGGCGGTCTTCATTGGCCGGCAGGGTAGTGAACCCCGGGCCGGCCTGTCGGACCAGGGTCATCAGCGCTGGCAGGTCGCTGACTTTGACCGGACGGACGATCATGCGGTAACTCCTTGTACGCGCCTGTTCGGGCACTGTCGTTGGGTGTGCAACCGGGCGTGGTTCACAGGGCAATCAGCCTGATCGTGCGGCCATCGGTGACATTCAGCGCCGCACACAGGGCTGGCGTGAGGGACTGCGGTTGATCGGGCTGGTAATCCAGTTCCGCGACGATGGCCCGAAAGCCGTGCAGTGCGTCGTTGCTCAGCAGATAACGGCCCCGGGCGTCGATCTGTGCTTGCTGGCGCACGGTGACGGTCTGGCTGTGGGCAATCGAACGGATGTTCGCGGTGCGCGCATACAGGGTCGGGCCAGCGTCGAACAGATCAATGTAGCTGTTGGTTTCAAAGCCTTCACGCTCGAGGATGTCGAAGGCTTCCTGGCCGTCCGGGTGAATCCGGCCGATGCATTCCTGTGCGGCCAGGGGCAGCATCGGTACGTAAATCGGATATTGCGGCATCAGTTCGGCGAGAAACGTGCGGCTTTGCAGACCACACAGGCGCTCGGCCTCGACGTAGGGCAGGTCGAAGAAATGCTTGCCCAGGGCGTCCCAGAACGGCGAGTGGCCGTTCTCGTCGCTGTAACCGACGATTTCGGTGATCACCGCATCGGAGAAACGTTGTGCGTGGGCGGCGATGAACAGCAGGCGCGCCCGCGACAGCAATTCGGAAAAGGCGCTGCGCACCAGCGCGTTATCGATGTGAAAGCCGCGCAGCAGGGTGTGTTCGTTGAGGTCGTGACACAGCGATAGCGCCGGCACGCCGTGCTCGATGTTCAATTCCCGCGAGGCGCTGGTGAAGTGGCGGTTGCGCAGGCTGTAGAACGGTTCGTTGAAACCGGCAGTGGCGAGGATCTCCGAGCAGCCGACCAGCCGCCGACTTTCGAGGTCTTCCAGCACGAAGAAGTAGTTCTCCGAGCCTTGCGCCTGAATGTCGCTGTCGAAGGAAGCGCAGGAACCGGCGATTTTTTCGCGCAGGCACTCGCTGTCGTCCGGCAGCGACGTGACGCCGACCAGACTGTCGCGGGCCAGTTGCTGCAATTGCGGCAGGTCGGTTGGCTCGACTGGGCGTAAGACCAGCATGGATGCACTCCTGTATCAAAGGGTTCGGTGATCCTCACCGAACCTGACTATCACTGTCGGTTGCCACGCTTTAAAGCGGCGGTCGCCTGATTTGTTGTCAGACGCCGCCCTTTTTCTTGTCAGCCATTGCTCGGGTCAGGCAGCGCGGTGCTGGCGCCGAGCTTGTTCAGGAAGAACAGGTACACCAGGCCCAGGACGATCCAGATCAGCCCGAGTTTCTGCGCATCGACGCCCATGTTGTACATGATGGCGGCGACGATGATGAAGCCGATCAGCGGGCAGATCAGATGACGCACGACCTGACCGGACTTCTGCCGACGCCAGTAGTAGTTGATCACCGTCAGGTGCAGCAGCATGAAACCGCTGAGGGCACCGAAGTTGACCAGCGAGGTCAGGGTGTCGACCGAATTGATGAACAGGTAGCAGATCACCAGCGACAGCACCGCCACCAGATAAATGCTCAGGTACGGGGTGTTGTGTTTCGGGTGTACCTTGGCCAGTACTTTCGGCAGCTTGCCGTCGCGGGCCATGCCGAACAGCAGGCGTGACACGGCGGCTTGCGAGGTGATCGCCACCGCGACGCCCCAGGCCAGGGCAGTGGCCACCCCCGTCAAGGTTGCCAGCCAGCTGCCGGCAGCGATTTCGGCGATTTCATAGAACGCGGTATCGGCGGATTTGAAGCCCACGCCGGCGGCCAGATCGGTGGCGATCCAGGTCTGTACGACGAAAATCACGCCCATCACCACCAGGGTGATCAGCGCTGCCCGGCCGACGCTTTTGCCGGGGTCGCCTTTGATTTCTTCGGCGAGGGTCGAGATCGCATCGAAGCCCAGGAACGACAGCACCGCAATCGACACCGCTTGCATCAGCAGGGCGAAGTTGAAGGTTTGCGGGTGATACAGCGGCGCCAGGGTCAGCTCGCCGTTACCGCCACCGTTGTGCAGGGCATTCCAGGCGTAGAACAGGAAAATCCCCAGCACCACCAGTTGCGCCAGCAGGAAGATGATGTTCATCCGGGCGGTGAAGGTGATGCCGCGCAGGTTGACGAAGGTCGCGCTGACCAGGAACGCCAGGATGAAGCCGACTTTGGGAATGTCCGGGTACAGATGGTTCAGGGCCATCGCTGCATAGACGTACAGCAGCGGTGGAATCAGCAGATAGTCGAGCAACATCAACCAGCCGGCGATGAAGCCGACGTGTTGATTGAGGCCGCGTTGCGCGTAGGAATACACCGAACCTGCAATCGGAAACGCCCGCGCCATGCTGCCGTAGCTCAGTGCGGTGAACAGCATCGCCACCATGCCGATGATGTAAGCCAACGGCACCATCCCGGGCGCCTCGGCATTGACGTAGCCATACACGCCGAAGGGGGCGATGGGGATCATGAAGATCATCCCGTACACCACCAGGTCGGTCAGTGTCAGGCTACGTTTCAACTCCTGTTTGTAGCCAAACTCTTCTATTTCCATGAAGCGCAACTCCTTGTCAGCCTATCCAGCGTTTTTAGTTGTTATGTCGATCCGTCGTGTACAGCGTCAGCAGTTTCTACAGCATTCGTTACAACAGTGGCGCCAGGCGCTCGGCCCACAGTGATACCGCTTCGGGGCTGCGCAACAGGTCGTTGCGCACCTCGATCAGCACTGACTCCAGGCCTCGGGCATCGCCGTGCACCGGCACGGTCATGTCGCCCAACGGATCAATCCGGTACGGCTGGTTGCCCGCGACCATCAGCGGGTGCTGGCCGAGACCGTCGATCACCCGTTGGGCATACGCGCTGGCCTGACCGAACAGCACACCGACTTCCAGCGGGCGCGGCTGGCCGTAATACACCGGGGTGAAACTGTGAATCCCAACCACCCGCACCGCTTGACCCTGCGCGAGGCGTTCGTCGATCAGGGTCTGCAGCCGGGCGTGAAACGGTTTGAACAGGTTCTGGCGCCGGTATTCGCGAGTGGCTTCATCCAGGTCGCGGTTGCCGGGCACCTGATAAATCTCGCTCTGCGCCGGAATGCTGTCAGGGGCATGCCGGGGCCGATTGAGGTCGATCAGCAAGCGTGAATAATTGGCGCTCAACAGCGTCGCCCCAAGTGTTTCCGAGAGCTTTTCAGCCAGTTGCAGTGCACCGATGTCCCAGGCGATGTGCTCGCGGGCAGCTGCATCGTCCAGGCCCAGATTGTTCAGGGCTTCGGGGATGTAGCGGCTGGCGTGCTCACACACCAAAATCAACGGATGCGAAGAATCTTCACGGCTCAGGTTGTAGACCGGGCGGGTGTACAACCCCAGCTCGGCGGATTCAGTACAGGCGTGCATAGTGCTCACACAGGTCAGCGGGCGAGAGCTGTTCCGTCAGCGCCAGTTCCTCGGTTTTAAGGGCGTGGTATGTGTCGAGCAACGGCTTGGGCAGCCATTGGTTGAAGGCTGCGCTGTCACGCAGGCAATCCAGCGCCTGGGCCAGTGAGGCGGGCAGGGCAACAATGCCCCGGGCCTTGCGTTGCTCGTCGTTGAGTGAATCGGGAATCTCATCAGTGATCGCGTTCAGTGCCAGACGCTGTTCGATGCCCAGCCGTCCGGCGATCAGCAGCGCGGCCATCGCCAGGTGCGGCGAGGCGGTGGCGTCCATGGCGCGAAATTCCAGGTTGTACTGCGCCGCCACGGATTTGCCACCCAGGCTCACGGTCGGGCAGATGCGCAGCGCCGCTTCACGGTTTTGCTGCCCCAGGCAGGCGTAGGACGCGCTCCAGTGATGCGGTTGCAGGCGTTCATACGACACCGGTGTCGGTGCGGTGAACGCACACAGGGCAGGCAGGTAATGCAGGATCCCGGCGGCCCAATGCTGGCCGAGGGTCGACAGACCGTTGCTGGTGCCGGCGTCGTACAGCATCGGCAGACCTTGCAGATCGAGCAGGCTGACGTGCAGGTGCACGCCGTTGCACACCGCGTCGGCCTTGGTTTTCGGCGCGAAGCTGACGTCGACACCCATTTGCCGGGCGATTTCGCGAGTGATCTCGCGCACATTCACCGCGCGGTCCGCCGCCGCCACACCGCGGGTCGGGCGGCAGGTGATTTCGTACTGATGCTTGCCGTATTCGGGCAGGAACATTTCCGGCTCGACACCACCGGCGCGCAGCGCGCTGAGCAGCCAGCCGCCGAATTCGGCGCCCTGACGCTGGGCTTCGAGGGAGAACGCCAGGTGTTCGGCAAAACCGGCATGCAGGTTGAATTCGTGTTCGAACGCGGCGTTGACCTGCAAGCCGAGTGCGTCGCGATAGCGCTCTATTTCATCGCGCAACAACGTGCGCGGGCAGGCGCTCCACGGGCGGCCATCGGTCTCGCGGATATCGCCGTGGATGAAATCCAGCGCCGGTGCTGCGGCGTCCGGGCCATTGCCGACGGTGACGCGGCTGCTCAGGTCAGGGATCAGCCGCAAGTCGCCATAAGCGCCCCATGGGTTGCTCGAAGCGATGATGTCCTGCGGCGTCAGTGCGCTGTTGGCCGGCACCCAGCCGCAACCGGCGGCTTGATAATGCTCCAGCTCGTCGGTGGGAAACGAACGGCCTCGGGTGATGCCGATCAGGTCGGTGGTGACGATGGTGGTCATCGGCAACGGCGTCAGGCGCTCGCTCATGGGCGCAGCTCCTGCAACCGTGCGAGCACGGTTTGTGTGTCGGTGATCCAGCAGTAACCCTTGATTGCGTTCAGGCAGGCGTCATGCCGCGCCGGGGTGTAGGTGGCGCAGGCGTCTTCGACCAGCGTCACCAGATAGCCACGGTCGGCGGCGTCGCGCACCGCCATGTCGACGCACTGGTCGGTGACAATGCCGGCGATGATCAGATGACGGGTTTGGAGGTTGCGCAGCACGTAATCGATGTTGGTCGAGTTGAACACCCCGGATGAAGTCTTCGGCAAAACGATCTCGTTTTCCACCGGGGTCAGGTCGTCGATGATTCGCGCCTGTTCACTGCCCTTGGGCAGGTGCATGTCCGACAGCTTGTGGTCCAGCGAGCGGTCGCGACCGTCAGCGGTCAGGCTTTCGATAATCGTGTGCAGCACGTTCTGTCGCGCTTCGCGAAAGGCGCTGAGCAACCGGCGCTGGTTGGGCACCACCTGCATGTGCGCGCGGGTCAGGAAATACTCGGCGTCCGGCCCGTTCAGGTGCGGGTCGAACTGCGGTTCGAGCCACGCACGCTGCATGTCCACCAGCAGCAACGCAGTGTGATCGGTGACAAACGGCAAGTCCCGCGGCGAGCGGTGGGGAAGGCTGAACATCCTTATTTATCCTCCAGCAGGTGGGTGTTGAAGTCGTTGCGCAGGGCGTCGATGCCTTCCAGGCGATCGGCCAGATCGGGGCTGCGCAGGGTCAGGCAGGCAATCAGCGCCTCGACCTGGGCCAGCGCCGGCACCATGGTGTCGAATGCCGAGGCCGATTCCACCGGGGCGCTGATGATCAGGTCGGCCAGTTCACGCAGCGGCGAGGCATAGATGTCGGTGAACAACACCACCCGGGCGTTGCGGCTTTTTGCGGCACTGGCCACGCGCACGGCCTGGGTCTGATAGCGGCGATAGTCGAACAGCAGCACGACATCCTGGCGTTGCAGATCGAACAATCGGTCCGGCAGTTGCGCGTTGTCTTCCAGAGCAAAGCAGCCGGGGCGCAGCAGGCGCAGGTGATTGAGCAGGTAGTTGGCCATCAGGCCGCTGAAGCGTCCGCCGAAGCAGTAGATCTGGTGCCGCGTATCGAGCAGCCAGTCCAGCAGAATCCGTACGTCTTCAGGCTGGGTCAGGGCTTGGGTTTCCAGCAGCAGACGCTGGCTGTCGGCCAGATAATGGCCCCAGGCATCGTCCTTGTTCAGGTGCGAGCGCGGTTGCAACAGGGTGCGCGGCGAACGCAGGCGGTGGTCCATGTCGCTGAGCAGGGCGTCCTGGAATTCGGCATAACCGCCGAATCCGAGCTTCTTCACCAGCCGTACGATGGTCGGATCGCTGACGCCGGCGTGTTCGGCCAGACGCGCCATCGGACCCAGACCGTTGCGTGGATACTGGTCGAGCAGGGCGCGAATCACTTTGCGCTCCGACGGTGTCAGTTCCAGGCCGGGATCGGTGATCAAGTCTCTAAGAGGGGGCATCCGGGCTCCTGCTGGATGAAGGATTGTTGAATTCGTTTCACAATCCGTTAAAACAGTATTTATGTAACTCAGGTTACATGTCTAGTGAATTTTTAGCAGTAGCTACTCAGTGTTTAAATAACGTCAGAGCCCTGTGTAACAAGGGCTACACCGATATCACCTGCCTTTGTAGTCCATTGCCCATTGGTGTGTGAGACATTGCCGTTTTTTCAGGTTCGGCAGGTTGGATGCCAAGGTTGCGAGATCCCATGAGCCGCCCGGTTTGCGGCACAATTGCCGCAAGACCGGCCGTTTGCCGCCGATTCAACTGACGTTCATCGAGTGCAGCCCTGTGCAATCCACCCGTTTGACTTTGATTTGCCATGCTCGAACTGTCGCACAGAAATTGTCGCGTTTTCCTACGAACGAGCCTGTTGAAAATCAGCCATTGGCACTCGGTGCGTTGGCAAAACAGTTCGGTAGCGCCATGCGTTTGCTGTGCGGGCCGGAATTGCGCACGCGCCAGACCGCCGAGTGGTTCGGTGCGGCACCGCAAGTGGACGAAGCGCTGCGTGATTGCGATTGGGGGCGCTGGCACGGGCAAGCGATCAAGGATCTGCAACTGAGCGAGGCCGAGGCCTTGCAGGCGTGGATCAACGATCCGCAGGTGGCACCCCATGGTGGCGAGTCGGTGAGGCAATTGGGCGAACGAGTTGCGGCGTGGCTGCACAGCCTGCAAGCCTCGCCGGGACACATTGTGGCGATCACCCACCCATTCGTGGTGCGCGCCGCCTTGATGCAGGTGGTGCAGGGCGAAGCATTCAACGCGATTGATGTTGAACCGCTGTCAGTGCTCGAACTGCGGTTCAACGGGATCTGGCGGCTACGCTTGCCGGGTATCGATCTTGCGGGAGCACAGTAATGAAACGACTGCTGGTCATCGGCATTGGCGCCGGTAATCCCGACTACATCACGATGCAGGCGGTGAAGGCACTCAACCGGGTGGACGTGTTCTTTCTGATGGACAAAGGCCGGAGCAAGGACAAACTGATCGATCTGCGTCGCGACATCTGTGCGCGCTACATCACCGATCCGGCTTATCGACTCGTCGAAGCCCACAGTCCGGAGCGCGAGCGTGGCGACGTGGACTACACCCACGCGGTCGAAGATTTGAATCGCGCCAAGCAGGAAACCTTCGAACGCCTGATCAATGAAGAATTGGCTGACGAGCAGTGCGGCGGTTTCCTTGTGTGGGGCGACCCGGCGCTGTACGACAGCACGATTCGTATCCTGCAGGCGATTCTGGCGTCAGGCCGCTGTGCTTTCGAGTTTGAAGTGATCCCCGGCATCACCAGTGTTCAAGCCTTGGCCGCGCAACACAAAGTGCCGTTGAACACTATTGGCAAGTCGATTGAAATCACCACTGGCCGGCGCCTGGCGGCGGGGCAGGTGAGTGACACGGACAGCCTGGTGGTGATGCTCGATGCTGAAGATTCCTACCGTCATGTGGCGGATCAGCAGACCGAGATTTACTGGGGCGCTTACCTGGGCACGCCGGATGAAATTCTGATCAGCGGCAGGCTTGAGGATGTGGCGGCTGAGATCGAGCGGGTGCGCAAGGCTGCCCGGGCCGAGCATGGGTGGATCATGGATACTTATCTGTTGCGCAAGCCCTAGATTGTTGTTGTCTGGGCTGGCCCCTTCGCGAGCAAGCTCGCTCCCACATTTGAAATGCGCACCCCTGTGGGAGCGAGCTTGCTCGCGAAGGGGCCATCAGCCATCACCGCTACCTCAGGAAATCGCTTTGCTCCCGCGCCCAAACCGCTCCCGATACACCGACGGCGGCACCCCGACCACACTGCGAAACGCCACGCGAAAACTCTCCACCGAGCGGTAACCACAGCGTTGGGCGATCTGCTCGGTGTTGTGCGCGGTGCTCTCTAGCAGTTCCCGCGCCCGAGCGAGGCGTTCGTGTTGCAACCAGGCCTTGGGCGATTGCCCGCTGGCCTCGCTGAACCTCCGCAGAAAGGTGCGTTCGCTCATCGCCGCTTCGCTGGCCAGATCACGCACTTCCAGCGGTTGGTGCAAACGCTCGCGGGCCCACTGCATCACCCGCGACAGGTCGTTGCGTGGCGTCGGGCTGACCGGCGTGGGGATGAACTGCGCCTGGCCGCCGGTGCGTTGCGGCGACATCACCAGCCGCCGCGCGACCGAATTGGCGACCTGAGTGCCGAAGTCCCGGGCCACCAGATGCAGGCAGGCATCGATCCCGGCGGCGCTGCCTGCCGAGGTGATCAACTGGTCGGAATCAACGTAAAGCACGTGCGGATCGACCGCGATCGCCGGAAAGCGCCGCGCCAGCTCATCGCTGTAACGCCAGTGGGTGGTCGCGCCGTGGCCGTCGAGCAAGCCGCTGGCGGCCAGCACAAACACCCCGGAGCAGATCGACAATAGTCGCGCACCCCGGGCGTGGGCCTGGCGCAAGGCTGCAAGCAGAGCCGGCGGCACCGGGGCCTCGCGATCACGCCAACCGGGAATGATGATGGTGCGCGCCTGTGCCAGCAGCTCCAGGCCACCGTCGGCCAACACGTGAATGCCGCCCATGGCGCGCATCGGCCCTTGGTCGACGGCAACGATGCAGTGCTCGTACCACGGGAAATCGAACTCCGGCCGGGTCAGGCCGAAGATCTCCACGGCAATCCCGAACTCGAAGGTACAGAGGCCGTCGTAGGCCAGAATTGCGACCAATCCAGGTGAGTCAGGCATTTGGCGGAAAATTCCCGGTGAGTGTCTTGCCCGCCACTGTAGCGCCAAGCGCCGGCCCGATAAAGTCTGTTCACACCCCACAGATGCAGGAGCTACACAGCATGAGCAGCCTGGTTCGCGAAATTCCCGCCGCGCCGTCGGCGATTGCCCTGATGCACTTCAGCAATCGCCTGACCTTTGAAACCGATTGTTCCGACGTCTTCAGCAGCCAGGAGGCCGGGGAGGTCGATTTTGTGCTGGTCGATGTGCGCGGGCCACTGGCGTTCGAACGTGGTCATGTGCCGGGCGCGATCAATATTCCGACCCGCTCGCTGACGGCCGAAGGCCTGGCGGACTACTCGAAGCGCACACTGTTCGTGGTTTATTGCGCCGGCCCGCATTGCAACGGCGCCAACAAGGCCGCGGTGAAACTGGCGGCGTTGGGTTACCCGGTCAAGGAGATGATCGGTGGTGTGACCGGATGGCTGGACGAGGGCTTCAGCCTGAGTGTCGAACAGATCGCCAGAACGCCGATTGGCTGCGAATGCTGACGCAATTTTCAGCCATTTCCTGAGCAAGTTCAGAGTTTGTCCTACAGCCTTTGCACCATGTCGGCGCACCGTTGATTCCGGTCAGCGCGCGCGCCGATTTTCTGTAAGTATTTGTCGCTTAAACACAATTTGCCCTGTGCGCGCCGCCATAGACTGCCGGCCACTTCGGTTTTTGCTGCTAAATGGCCATGACCGAACGCCAATCGAAAGCTGCCAATAAAAGCCTCCGCACACAGGAGTAATAAATGAAGAAGCTAGTGATGTTCGGTGCCCTGGCACTGTCGATGTTGTCCCTGACCGCTGTGGCCGAAGACGCCAAGCCGATCCGCCTCGGGATCGAAGCCGCTTACCCGCCATTCTCGATGAAAACCGCTGACGGCAAACTCACCGGGTTCGACGTCGACATCGGCGATGCGCTGTGCAAGCAGATGGACGTCAAATGCGTGTGGGTCGAGCAGGAGTTCGATGGCCTGATCCCGGCACTGAAAGTGAAGAAGATCGACGCGATCCTGTCCTCGATGACCATCACTGAAGACCGCAAGAAGAACGTCGATTTCTCTATCAAGTACTACCACACCCCGGCGCGCTTCGTGATGAAGGAAGGCTCCGGTGTCAAAGACCCGCTGACCGAGCTCAAGGGCAAGAAAGTCGGTGTGCTGCGCGCCAGTACCCACGACCGCTACGCCACCGACATGGCCAAGGACGCCGGGTTTGAAGTGGTGCGTTACGGCTCGCAACAGGAAGCCAACCTCGACATGAAGTCCGGCCGTCTTGACGCGATGCTGGCCGACTCGGTCAACCTGAGCGACGGCTTCCTGAAAACCGACGCCGGCAAAGGCTTCGAATTCGTCGGCCCGACCTACGAAGACGCCAAGTATTTCGGCGGCGGCGCCGGCATTGCAGTGCGCAAGGGCGATACCGCGCTGGCCGAGAAACTCAACAAGGCCATCACCGAAATACGCGCCAATGGCGAGTACAAGAAAGTCCAGGACAAGTACTTCGACTTTGACGTGTACGGCCATTAATACGCCGTAGAAAAAAGTGGTCCCGTGCAGACGGTGGCCACTTTTTTGTGCCCTGATTCAAATGAGAACCTTGGAGTGAGCCTGCTCGCGATAGCGGTTTAACATTCAGCCGCTTAGCGCCTGACGCACCGCTATCGCGAGCAGGCTCACTCCTACAAGGGTCTGCGTGATCCAGCCATTCAGGAGTTTTCTCATGCAACGCATCGACCATGTTCTGCCCTGGAGCCACTTGGGCAGCGAACGCTCCCTCAGCGTATTTCGTTACGGCGCGGGCAGCCGCAAGGTGTACATCCAGGCCAGCCTGCACGCCGACGAGCTGCCGGGCATGCGCACTGCGTGGGAACTCAAACAACGCCTTGCCGAGCTGGAACAGCAGGGCCGCCTGCTAGGGGTGATCGAGCTGGTGCCGGTGGCTAACCCGATCGGCCTCGACCAGCACCTGCAAGGCAGCCACATGGGCCGCTTCGAACTGGGCAGCGGCAAGAATTTCAACCGCGCATTCGTCGAACTCAGCGCACCGGTCGCAGCGCGGATCGGCACGCGGCTGGGCAGCGATGCCGAGGCCAACATTGCGCTGATCCGCCAGACCATGGGCCAGGTGCTTGATGAGTTGCCAGCCCCGGCCTCGCAGCTCGAAGCGCTGCACCGCTTGCTGTTGCGCCACGCCTGCGATGCCGACATCACCCTCGATCTGCATTGCGATTTCGATGCGGCGATCCACCTCTACGCGCTGCCGCAACACTGGCCGCGCTGGCAATCGCTGGCGGCTCGATTGAAGGCTGGCGTCGCATTGCTGTGCGAAGACTCTGGCGGCAGTTCGTTCGACGAATCGTGTTCGTCGCCGTGGTTGCGTCTGGCGCAGACGTTCCCGAGCGCGGCGATTCCCCCGGCCAACCTCGCCACCACTCTGGAACTGGGCAGCATGGGCGACACCCGGGTCGATCAGGCCCAGGCCAATTGCGCAGCGATTCTCGGCTTTCTCGCCGAACAGGGATTCATCAGCGGCGAATGGCCGGCGGCGCCGCAGGAGTGTTGCGAAGGCATGCCGTTCGAAGGCACCGAATACCTGTTCGCCCCGCACCATGGCGTGGTCAGCTTCCTGCGCAATGCCGGGGAATGGGTCGAGAAGGGTGATGCGCTGTTCGAAGTGGTGGACCCATTGAATGACCGCCTCAGCACCGTGTGCGCCGGCACCAGCGGGGTGTTGTTTGCGATTGATCGCGGACGGTATACCCAGCCGGGGATCTGGCAGGCCAAGGTGGCCGGGCGTGAGCCGATTCGGGTGGGCAAGCTGATCAACGACTGACAGATTTCCTTTGGATTTTCTGGCCTCATCGCGAGCAGGCTCACTCCTACATTTGGAATGCGTTGCCACTAATGTAGGAGTGAGCCTGCTCGCGATAGCGGTCTCGCCAGCACCACAATCTTCAGACAGTGTTAGGCTCATCGATGAACCCGACACCTCGTGAAGGAAGGCTTTATGTTGAAGGCGTTAGCCCTGTTAACCCTCCTGGCGTCCAGTGCCGTCCACGCGCAAACCACGCTGCAAAGCGCCCTGCCACTGAAGTACATCGAACAGGTTCACCCGGACGCGGACACCCGGCCGCTGGTGATTTTCCTGCACGGTTACGGCAGTAACGAAGCTGACCTGATCGGCATGAAGTTCCAGCTCCCGGCGCAATACAACTACCTGTCGGTACAGGCGCCGCTGGCGTTGGGCGAGGGGCGTTTCCAGTGGTTTCGCAAGAAAGGCGAAGGGGCCTACAACGGTGAGACCGATGATCTGCAGGCCAGCGGCCAGAAACTGCGGGCGTTTGTCGCGCAGGCGGCGAAGAAATATCACGCCAGCCCGGACAAGGTGTACCTGATCGGCTTCAGCCAGGGCGCGATGATGACCTACGAGGTGGGCTTGCGTCCGCCCGTGGCGGTCGGCGGCATCGCGGCGTTGAGCGGACGCCTGTTGCCGGTGTTGAAGGGCGAGCTCAAGGCGCAGCAGCAACCGCTGCCGCTGCACATCTTCATCGGCCACGGCACCGCCGATGATCGGGTGCCGTACCGCGACGGCACCGAGGCTAATGCGCTGCTGCAAAAACTCGCCTACACCCCCGAGTTTCACGCCTATCCCGGCATTGGCCACAGCATCAGTGCGGCCGAACTGCGGGACTTGAACGCCTGGCTGCAGCAGCTCAATCCGTGAGGATCACTTGTCCTTGAGGATGGTTTTCACCAGCGCATCGTGACCGCTCTTGTCGTTGGCCCGGGAAATCACCTGGACCAGCGCCATGCGTTTGCCCGACGCCGCGAGCAGGGTGGTATTGAGAGTCTGGCCGCCACCCTGAGTGGCGGTGCTGTCGACCTGACGCACACCGAGGCCGCTGCTTTTCTGAGTCAGACTCTTTTCGGTGAGCTTGTTGAAGTCCGGCAAAGCCTTGCGCTGGTCATCGATGAAACTCGCCAGGCTGCCGTCGAGAAATTCATTGTCGTTGTCCTTGACGCTGGCGCCACCGGCGATCTGGTTTTGCGCCGCGATGACCACGGTCTTGGTCGCCTGATTGGTGTACATCGTGCCCTTGGCGCCGGTCGGGCCAGCAGGCAGTGGGTCGGCGGTGAAGCCTTTGGGCAGGACGAAGGTGAACTTGCCGTCAAGCATCGACACGCTGTTGGTCGGGGCTTTTTCCTTGGCCTTGGCCGCCTGGGCATTGATGGCGCCGAGACCGGCGACCGCCGCCAGCAACAGGACGACGGCTTTTTTGCTGAGCAATGACATGTGAATCTCCGAGGGATGGTCGCGCCAGGTCGGCGATGATCCCACGGAGCGAGCATGGCATTCCAGCGCGGTTTGTCAGGCGTTTGCGTCCGCCTTGGGATGGCGGGCTTTTGCCGGCACGGGGCGGGCCAGCAGTTTGCGGGTGACCCCTAGCATCGCCACCGACACCGCGACGCCGGCGATAAATCCGCTGAGGCCCAGGGTTGGCAGGGTCAACGCCAGCACCAGGCAAAACGCCGAAAACGAGTACATGCCGGTCGCCGTCGCCCGCAGCAATGCCGCGGTAAACGCCGGGCCACGAGTCTGCTGAGAGAACACCGCCATCACGCTGCCAAGCACCGGGAACACCGCGAGCAGACCGCTCCAGCGCTCGCCCACGGTACTGGCGAGCATCGTCACCAGCAGCGTCAGCGCTGCCCCGGCAAGCATCCGCCAGATCAGTTTATCCGACTTCGGCGCCGGGCCGTTCAGCACCGGCTGCACGTCGGGGAACAGGTACGGTGCGGCGAGCAGGGCAATCGCCGCCGCAGCGATCGAGAACGTCAGTGACGACGGAATCAGCGACAACACCAGCGCCAGCACCGCCCACACCGCCAGTGAAACCGTCAGCGCCAACGGCCAGTTCGCTCGCTGCGCCACCTGCGCGTAGGTGATGCAGAAGGCGATCATGGCGAACATCGCCGACAGCGCCGCAACCGCCGATTGCGCAGCAAACTGCGGCCCCTGTTCGATGGCGAGGAAAAACAGAATCGGCCCGACCACCACCGGCAGCCCCGACAGCCAACCGGCCACGCTCGGCCCCCAACGTTTACCGGCGAGAGAAATCAGCAGCAGAAAACCGGGGATCAGCAGCAGTTTGAGCATCAGCACACGGGAGGCTCCGTCGGGTGAGAGAGGGCCACGTTAGCATTGCCGCTCGCCGATTGCTGCGTTGCGCTACAAAAATTGTATACAACATGCCGACGTCGATCGCCGACTATGCTCTGAGTATCAGGGTTTACCGGAGTCGATGCCGCGATGAACAGAACGCCCAAGGTGTTGCGTGGTTGCTGTGGCATCGGTTTGTGGGCCTTGTTGCTGACCCCGACCTGGGCCAACTGGCAGGACGCCGTGCCGGGTGCGCAGGTCATCGGCACCGGGGATTTCAGTGTGTTCGGTTTCGACGTGTACAACGCCCGGATGTGGAGCGCCGCGCGGCCGCTGTCGACCGAGCAGCCGTTTGCCCTGGAGTTGATCTATCGGCGGCATGTCTCGCGTGATGATCTGGTGCAGGCCAGCGTCGATGAAATCAAACGCCTGGGCGGTGCCAGCGTCAGCCCGGCGCAACTGGCCGCGTGGCAAGCGCAGATGCAGCAGTCGTTTGTCGACGTGCAGGCCGGCACGCGGATCACCGGCGTGTACCTGCCGGGGCAGGGCGCACGGTTTTTTGTCGGGCAGCAGTTGCAGCATGAAATCGATGATCCGCAGTTTGCCCGGGCGTTTTTCAACATCTGGCTTGATCCGCGCACCCGCAGTCCCGAGTTGCGCGAGCAACTGTTGGGCATGAATCGGTAACCTTCAGCGGCTCGTAGCCTTCAAGGCGTTGGCTGAAACGTCTAAGCTGCACCTTTCGAACTTGTTTCTGGATGTGTGCGTGAAATTCAGCTTGCCCAAAATCGCCACCGCGCCGTTCTGCCCGCCGGAAGTCGCCGGCAGCGTGGAAGTCGATCCCCGCGCTTCGTTTTTCAAACGCGCACTGCGCTTCGCCGGTCCTGGCTTGCTGGTGTCGATCGGCTACATGGATCCGGGCAACTGGGCGACCGCCATCGAGGCCGGCTCGCGTTTTGGTTACAGCCTGCTGTTTGTGGTGTTGCTGGCGAGTCTGGCGGGGATGGTCGTGCAGTGCCTGTGTTCGCGTCTGGGCATCGCCACCGGGCGCGATCTGGCGCAATTGTCCCGCGAACGCTACAGCACCCCGACCGCGCGCCTGCAATGGGTGCTGGCGGAAATCTCGATCATCGCCACCGACCTCGCCGAAGTGCTCGGTTGCGCGCTGGCGTTTCACTTGTTGCTCGGCTGTTCGCTGACCTTCGGCATTGCCCTGACGGCCTTCGACACGCTGCTGGTGCTGGCCCTGCAAAACAGAGGCTTTCGCCGATTGGAAGCGATCATGCTGGTACTGGTGGCGACCATCGGTGTGTGTTTCTTCGTCGAACTGGTGCTGATCAAACCCTACTGGCCGGACGTGTTCGCCGGCTTCAAACCGTCGTTCTCGGCGATCAGCGATGCTGCGCCGTTGTACCTGGCGATTGGCATTCTCGGTGCGACGGTGATGCCGCATAACCTCTACCTGCACACCTCGATCGTGCAGACGCGGATGATCGGCAAGGACCTGGCGAGCAAGCAGGACGCGGTGAACCTGGCGCGCATCGACACCATCGGTTCGCTGGCACTGGCGCTGCTGGTCAACGCGGCGATCCTGATTCTGGCGGCTGCGGCGTTTCACCAGTCCGGGCATACCGACGTGGTCGACATTCAGGATGCCTATCACCTGCTCGATCCGCTGGTGGGCGGCGCGCTGGCGAGTGTGCTGTTCGGCGTGGCGTTGCTGGCCTCGGGGCAGAGCTCGACCTTCACCGGAACCATCGCCGGGCAGGTGATCATGGAAGGCTATCTGAACCTGCGGATTCCCTGCTGGCAGCGGCGCTTGATCACTCGCGGGCTGGCGCTGATTCCGGCGTTCATCGGCGTGTGGCTGATGGGCGACAACGCGGTGGGCAAGTTGCTGGTGTTGAGTCAGGTGGTGTTGAGCCTGCAGTTGCCTTTTGCGCTGTACCCGCTGATCCGCATGACCAGTGACAAGCAACTGATGGGGCCGTTTGTGAACCGGCTGCCGACCCGAGTGTTGGCCTGGGGCTTGTTTGCGGTGATCAGTGGGGCGAATGCCTGGTTGATTCTGCAGATGGCGGTGTGACTGAGTGTTTTGTGGCGTATGAGCTTGCCGCTGGACCATTGTAGGAGTGAGCCTGCTCGCGATAGCGGTGGGTCAGGCGACATGGTTGTTGAATGAGCTGACGCCTTCGCGAGCAAGCCCGCTCCCACAGGGGATTGGAGGCTGGATC
>NZ_NQYG01000076.1:0-23494 GCF_002878485.1 Pseudomonas sp. AD21 | reverse complement strand
CCCATGTGAGAGTAGGTCATCGTCAAGATTAAATTCCAGAACCCCTGTCTGCTGACGCAGACAGGGGTTTTGTCGTTTCAGGACCTGCCCAAAAAACCGATCAGGCTGTTTTACGGGCCTTGCTAATACGTCGGGCCTGCCACTTGCACCACCAGATGTAGACGCCAGTCCCTGACAGCCCCGCAATCAGAAAACCCAACACCGCGACCATCACCTGCCCGGTAAAGCCAATGATTCGTCCGCCGTGTATCGGTAACTGCAATCGATAAAAGCGTTCCCCCAACGTCCCTTCTCCAGCGATTTCCTGCCCTAATAATCTTCCGTCCGTGCCATGAAAGAACAACCAGGATTTGCCATGGGCCTCAGTGTCGTGCTGTCCAAACCCTGCGCCGTAGAAGTTGTACTCAAAGCTGTAATACAACTCCCCGATCGCTGCTGTCAGTCCTAGCCTCTTCCCCTCCTGCAATGCCCTCTCGTACGCCTGTTGATAACTTAACCGCGTCACGCCGAGCTCGGAAGAAGGCATTCGTTCGCGAGACTCATAGATGCTCGGCTCAATGGGCGAAAACAACGACACTACCGGTTTGAATACCTGACTCGGCAGGTTCATCGCGACACTACTGATCGCAATCGGCAGGAGCAGCAACCATAGCCACAATCCCCCCGCCCGATGCAGATCGAAGTTGAGCCGATAAGCGTGCCCGCTCTTGATCTTCCAAGCCGTCGACCACCTCTCCCAGAACGGCTTGCCCCGCGGAAGCGTCAGCCACAGCGCGATGAAACAATCGCTCACCCAAGCGATGGCCACCAGGCCCATCAGCCACAATCCCCAGTTACCGGGCAACGTCAGGTTGTAATGAAACTCGAGAATGAACGGGATGAAGTTCTCTCGCGCAAAGCGGCACTCGCCCCAGTAACGTTGCCCTTTCTGTTCGGCACTTACCGGGTCCAGGTAGAACACCTGATTGCGTTCATCAAACGGTTCGCCTGTCGAGGGATCGTTACGCGGGACAGCCGCCAATAACGCGGTATGCCCCAATTTGTCCGGGTACTCCATGTACCAGACCTGCAGCTTGGGATGCGCAGCTTGCACAACATCGACCAACGTTCCGGGAGGCAATCGCTGACCCTCGGTAGACGCCGCGTAAAATTGCGGATTCAGCCACTCATCCAGCTCATGACTGAACGCCAGAATGCTCCCCGTAATCCCGGCCAGCAGCAAAAACACCGCCGTCACCAGGCCGATATAGCGATGTAACAACACTAACAATGCGCGCATGAAAATTTCCCCACAGAGACGGCAAAGCCAGCCCCTGAACAATCAGAGGCTGGCTTTTTTATGCACAAGGCAAAGGCTTAGAACTGGTAGCTGACCGTGGCGGCGACGTTGCGCTCTTCGCCCATGTAGCAGAAGTTCAGACTCGCGCAGGAGGCCACGTAGGACTCGTTGGTGAGGTTGTTCGCGTTCAGGCGCACGTCGACGCCCTTCAAGCCGACCTTGCCCAGGTCATAACCGATCGAGGCGTCGAACAAGGTGTAGGAAGGCACCTTCAGCGTGTTTTCCGCATCCGCCCAGCTGTAGCCGACATAGCGCACACCACCGCCCAGGCGCAGGCCATCAAGTGCCGCGTTATCGAACTTGTAGTCCGCCCACAATGACGCCATGTGACGCGGTGCCTGAGTCGGCGAGTTACCCTTGTTCTCGATCACATTGGTCGGCGTGCTCAGGGTGCTGAGCATCGACTTCGAGTACTCGATATCGGTAAAGGTATAGCTGCCGAGCACTTTCAGGTTGTCGGTCAACTGCATGTGCGCTTCCAGTTCCAAGCCTTGCGAACGGACAGCGCCGACAGCGCGATAGAAGTTTTCCTGCGGCAGCTTGGTCGCGAGGTTCTCCTGATCGATGCGGAACAGCGAGGCGGTGAACAGGTTGTCGGTGCCTGACGGCTGGTATTTCAGGCCGACTTCCCACTGCGTTCCGTCGGTTGGCGGCAGCGGATTGCCGGCGCTGTCGGCATACGAGTTCGGGTTAAACGACTCGGAGTAACTGATGTACGGCGCCATGCCGTTTTCGAACAGATACAGCGCGCCAGCGCGGCCAGTCAATTTGGTGCGTCGGTCATTGATTTGCGTGCCCAGCGGGCGCCCTGCTTCGGCGATGCGGTTTTCATCGGAAGTCTCGACCCAGTCCTGACGCAGACCCAGCGAGAAGCGCCATTGGTCCATCTCGATCAAGTCTTGCAGGTACACCCCGGTCTGCTCCAGGCGCCGCAGATAACTGGTCTCTCCATACATTTCGATCGCCGAGTTGCCGTAGATCGGATTGAACGCATTGATCGGTGCCAGGCCGCCACTGGTCCAGTCGACCACCGTCTTGCGTCGCTGATAGTCCGCGCCCATCAACACGGTGTGCTTGGTGGCACCGGTGAAGAGTTCAGCCTGCAGCATGTTATCGACGATGAATGCATGCAGGCGCTCATCGCCGCCGGTGTAGTAACGGTTAAGTTCGTTGCTGGTCGGTGTCGTCCAGCCGTAGGCGTAGACCTGATCCATGTTCACTTTGGAGTCGAGGTAACGGAAGTTCTGCCGCGCCGTGAAGACATCGTTGAAGCGATGCTCGAACTGATAGCCGAACGACTGCTGATCCCGCGAGTAGCCATCAATCCCCGGCTCGCTCTCGAAGAAGTGCGGCGAGATGCGGTTGCCGTTGCGCTGATGAATCGTGCCGTCCGCTGGCACGCCACCGTGGTAGCCGCCATCCGGATCGTGCTGCAGATACGCCTGCAGCGTCAGCGAGGTGTCTTCAGTGAAATCGATGCTCAGGGTCGGAGCGAGGGCGAAGCGTTTTTCCTTGTTGTGGTCGGACTGCGTGTCGGACTGATCCGTCAATCCGGTCAGACGATAGGCAATGCGCTTGTCGTCATCGACCGGGCCACTGAAGTCAAAACCGACCCCGCGTTGACCCTGGGTGCCGACAGTCGCCTGAACCTGATGATAGGCCTCGTACAACGGCTTCTTGCTGGTCAGCGCCACCAGGCCACCGGGCGAGCTGCGGCCGTACAACACCGACGATGGGCCTTTGAGAATATCCACGCGCTCGAGGAAATACGGATCGACCTGCATGGTGCTGTAGGTCCCGCTGTCGCCCATCGACTTGAGGCCGTCGAGGTAGATATTGTCCACCGAGCCGTCGTTGAAACCGCGCATCGCCACATAGTCGTAGCGGTGGGTCGCACCATAAGGGTTGGTCAGCACGCCGGGGGTATAACGCATCGCCTGGGAGACGGTCTGCGAGCCTTGGTCGTCCATTTGTTCGCGAGTGACCACGGACACACTTTGTGAGGTTTCCAGCAACGCGGTACTGGTCTTGGTGGCGATCTGGCTGTGGGTGGCGTTGTAGCCCTCCATGCTGCCCAGTGCGTTGCCGAGGGCGAAGCCTTTGATATCGGTGGTCGGTAACGCCAGTGCGTCGCTGTCGTTGACTGGATACAGGATGTAGCTGCTGCCGTCCTGGCTGACTGCTTCCAGACCCGAGCCACCGAGCAAATGGCTCAACGCTTGATCCGTTGAATATTCACCCTGTACGCCCGGAGATTGCCGTCCCTGCGTTTGCTGCGGAGTCATCGACAAGGTGATGCCGGCCTGGCGCGCAAACTGGTTCAGCGCTTCGCCCAGCGGGCCGGCGGCGATGGTGTAGCGATGACTACTCGCCTCACTGGCATTGGCGGCGAGGCTCAGGCAGGGCAACACACCGGCGCCCAGAATAGTGGAGAGCAGGGCCGTGCGAATGGCGTGGCGCAACAAACCCGATTCGGCATTGAAATTCAGAGGTTTCTTACAGGTGATGCGGACAGTCATTGTAGGTTTCCGTGGCAAGTCGCAAAGGCTGAGTTGAAGTGCTTACTGACCAAGCCGGACTTGCGGCAAAAACCCGCCAAAATAATTTCAAGCCACTGGTTCCAGCGTGACCCACCATCGAGTGCGATAACGCAATTGCACCGGCAGCGTCTGCGGCAGGATCGCCAGCAGCTTGTCGGTGTCCTCCAGCCGGAACACCCCGGACAGGCGCAAATCAGCCACGGCTGATGCACACGTCACGAAGCCCTGACGATAACGTCCGACCTCGTTGAGAAAATCGCCCAGGCGCATGTTGCGAGTCACGATCAAACCGTCGACCCACGCGCCCGCGTCCATATCCAGTGGCGGCGCCGGGCGCACCTGATGGTGATCGATCAGGTAGGTCTGCCCAGCGAGCGCCTCAACCGAGGTGCCGCCGCTGTGGATGGCGACGCGCCCGGTGGTGACGCTCAGCCGCGTGCAATCGCTGTCCTGACGCAGGATGAAGCGGGCATTGGTCGGCTCATAAATGCCGTGACGGCTTTGCACGCGAAGCGCTCGGTTGAACGCCGCGCCTTCATCGTTACCGCCGCAAGTGACGATGATTTCGCCGCGAGTGAGTTTGATCAGCCGCTGCTGCGCGGTGTAATCCAGATCCACCGCACTGGCGGTGTTGAGCTCGATCCGCGTGCCGTCGGGCAACTGGAAGCCCCGCCGCTCACCAGTCGCCGTGGCGTAGTCGGCGCGCCATTGCTGCCAGGCCGAGGTGTCTTTGGCCAGCCATGCGGCGGAGCCCATCAGCAAGGCGCCGGACAACAGCTTCAAGGCCTGTCGCCGTCCGAGTCCCTGCGCACTGTTTTCCAGCGTATTGAACGCCACGTGTGCGCCGGGCACTGCGCGCAGGTTATGGCTCAGCTCAGCCTGCAGCGACTGCACGCGCTGCCAGGCCAGTTCATGTTCGAGATGTTCGGCACGCCATGCTTCGCACTGACGACTCAGGCGCGTATTGCCATGGTTGTTGCGCAGCCGCAGCAACCAGTGAATGGCTTGTTTGACCACCTGTTGCGGCGGTTCGACCCGGCGCCCGGAAGAGACGTTATCCACAGGCATCAGCTTGCGTACCGCAATACGTAGCAGTGATACAGCGCATCGGCGACGTAACGCTCCACCGAGCGCAGCGACAACCCCATCTGCTCGGCGATCTGCTTGTGGGTCAAACCTTCGCACTGCGCCAGCAGAAACGCCTGACGCACCTTCGGCCGCAAGCCTTCGAGCATGCGCGCGATGCTTTCGAGCAATTCGATCACCAGAGCGCGGGCTTCGGCACTCGGGGTTTCGGTTTCGGGCAAATGGGCGATGGTTTCGAGATAGGCGCGTTCGATTTCTTCACGGCGCCAGTGGTCGATCACCAGACCGCGGGCGATGGTGCGCAAAAAAGCGCGGGGTGCCTTGAGTTCCAGGCGTTCGGTGCGCTGCAGCAGGCGCACGAAAGTGTCCTGCGCCAGATCCGCCGCATCCGCGGCATTGCCCAGCCGCATCCGCAGCCAGGCGTTGAGCCAGCCGTGATGACTACTGTAAAGCGCCTGCACTGCAAACTCAGGTGAGGACATGAACGCGACAGCCCGAACGCCACAAATGATAATTAGTCGCATTTTTATCAAGGGCTGTGAATTTTGCAACCGTCACTCTGATAACGATCAAAAAAACTTTGCGGCGAACCTTCTGGCACGCCGTTCGGCGGGAATCTGGCAGAAACGCCGTACATTTCCCACACAGCCCTAAGATTTTGGCGAACGGTGCCGACAGACTGGTGAGACATGCGTGCACCAAAGTAGAGCGGCCATCAGAACGCTGCCTGCCAGCTATTGGACATTTTGGAGCTACATGGAATGTTGCATCCCGGAACGCATCCCCACTTTTTCATAAGAAGTCCCATGAAATGAATCTCAAGTTCAGCCATAAAATTCTGTTGGCCGCCTCGGGCGTTGTGGTCCTGGCTTTCGCTTTGTTCACCCTCTACAACGACTATCTGCAGCGAAACACCATTCGCCAGAACCTCCAGTCCTCCGTGCAGCAGGCTGGTGATCTGACCGCCAGCAGCGTGCAGAACTGGATGAGCGGGCGGATTCTGGTGCTGGAAAACCTTGCACAGAACGTTGCTCATCAGGGCAAGAACGCCGACTTCCCGGGGCTGGTCGATCAACCGGCCTTCACCTCAAACTTCCAGTTCACCTACGTCGGCCAGGCCAACGGTGTGTTCACCCAGCGCCCGGACGCGAAGATGCCGGACGGCTACGACCCGCGTCAGCGCCCTTGGTACAAGCAGGCCGTTACCGCCGACAAGACCATGCTGCCCCCGCCGTATATGGCCGCCGTCGGTGGTCTGGTGGTGACCATCGCCATGCCGGTGAAAAAGAATGGCGAGCTGCTCGGTGTGGTCGGTGGTGACCTGAGCCTGGAAACCCTGGTGAAGATCATCAATTCGGTGGACTTCGGTGGCCTCGGCCATGCGTTCCTGGTCAGCGGCGACGGTCAGGTGATCGTCAGCCCGGACAAGGATCAGGTGATGAAGAACCTGAAGGACATCTACCCCAATTCCAGCGTGCGCATCGAGAAGGGCAACCAGAACGTGGTGCTTAACGGTCAGGAACGCATCCTGTCGTTCACCCCGGTCAGCGATTTGCCGAATGCCGATTGGTACATCGGTCTGTCGATCGATCGCGACAAGGCCTACGCCGCGCTTAGCCAGTTCCGTACCTCGGCGCTGATCGCCATGTTCGTTGCGGTCGCTACCATTGCGCTGCTGCTGAGCCTGCTGATCAACGTGTTGATGCGTCCACTGACCACCATGGGCCGTGCGATGCAGGACATCGCCCAGGGCGAAGGTGACCTGACCCGTCGTCTGGTCGTGGAAGGCAAGGATGAATTTGCGGAGCTGGGCAGCTCGTTCAACCAGTTCGTCGAGCGGATTCACGCGTCGATTTCCGAAGTGTCGTCGGCCACCCGTCACGTACACGATCTGTCGCAACGGGTAATGGCATCGTCCAACGCTTCGATCGTCGGTTCTGACGAACAAAGCGCACGCACCAACAGCGTGGCTGCCGCGATCAACCAGTTGGGCGCCGCTACTCAGGAAATCGCCCGCAACGCCGCCGATGCTTCGCAGCACGCCAGCGGCGCGAGCGAGCAGGCCGATGACGGTCGTCAGGTGGTTGAACAAACCATCCAGGCCATGACCGAGCTCTCGCAGAAGATCAGCCTGTCGTGCACCCAGATCGAAACCCTGAATGCCAGCACCGACAACATCGGCCACATCCTCGATGTGATCAAAGGCATTTCGCAGCAGACCAATCTGCTGGCACTCAACGCGGCCATTGAAGCGGCGCGTGCCGGAGAAGCCGGACGTGGTTTTGCGGTGGTGGCGGATGAAGTGCGCAACCTCGCCCATCGCACCCAGGAGTCGGCAGAAGAGATCCACAAGATGATCACCTCCTTGCAGGTCGGTTCGCGTGAAGCGGTGACCACCATGAACGCCAGTCAGGCGTCCAGCGAAGAGAGTGTTGAAGTGGCGAACCAGGCCGGCCTGCGACTGGTCAGCGTGACCCAGCGTATCGGTGAGATCGACGGCATGAACCAGTCGGTGGCTGCCGCGACCGAAGAGCAGACCGCCGTGGTGGAAACCCTCAACGTCGACGTCAACCAGATCAACCTGTTGAACCAGCAGAGCGTCGCCAACCTCAACGAGACGTTGAAGGATTGTGATGCGTTGTCGCAGCAGGCCAACCGGTTGAAGCAGTTGGTGGACAGCTTCAAGATCTGATCGTCAGATTGAAGACCGCGTTAGCGTTCTTCGCGAGCAAGCCCGCTCCCACAGGTTGACCGTGTTCCCCTTGAAGGAATGCGATCAAAATGTGGGAGCGGGCTTGCTCGCGAAGGCGGTGGTTCATCTACTAAAGAACTGAAGCCTTACACAAACAGCTTCAGCACGTTCCCCATCGCATCATCGGCAAACCCCTGCACGAAGTCCTTGAACCCCGGCAGCGCTTCTTCACCACCTGAAGCCGGTTCGGCAATGATCGTCCAGGTCGCCCGAGACTTCCCCGTTCCCAACGATTCCACATTCATCGCCGCCCACAGATTGGCCACCCCCAACGTGTTGTAGATCGTGGTCCAGGCCATGGCCCGCGCCTGTTCATCGCGGGAGTTGAGCTGTTCAACCACCACGTTGCCGTCCTTGAAAAATTTCTTGCGTAGCGAAGACACGCCTTCGCCGGTCATTTCGATGTGCGACAGCGCCGGAATGAAGCGCTCGAAACCGCCGAAGTTGCCGACCACCGCCCAGACCTGCGCCGCGTCCGCCGGCACTTCCACCGAAGAAACGACATGGCAGCCGTGAGGGTTTTTGATCAGGGTGTCGGGTTGCAGATTGCTCATGGTGATGCTCCTTTTGGTTGAACTAGATGAAGTTGATCTGTTTCAGGTAATCGCAGCCGCGACGCAGCAACGCCGGGGATTTTTCCGGGTATTGCGCACCCATTTGCTGCACGCCGGCTTCGGCGTTGGCGTGACCGATCAGGGAGATGTCGCCGATGTCCTCCTCGAAGCCGTTGAGGTAGAAACCGAGTACGCCGAACAGCGCGTTGTCGGCATCGACCCGACCCAATTGCTGCTGCCAGTCGGCCACGCTGACCAGCGAGAACTCACTGCCGGTTTCGCGGAACGAGGCGACGTAGGCATCCCAACTCAGCGGCTCGGGGGTGTGCAGGTTGAACACCGCACGTTCGGTCGAATAACGGCTGGCGTGGAAGGCGATGAAGCGGGCGAGAAAGTCCACCGGCATCAGGTCGAAATTCAGCGCAAAGGCGGGCACCTGACCGAGCTGGATCGAGCCCTTGAGCATCAGCATCAAACGGTTTTTGTGCGGCTGGCAGACGCCGCTCAGGCTGTTGAAACTGATGTTGCCGGGGCGATACAGGTTGACCCACACCCCACGCTCGCGGGCCCGCTCGAGGATGCGCTCGCCGACCCATTTCGACAGGTTGTAGCCGTTGCGGATGTAGATCGGCGGGGTCGCTGCGGCGGGTAACTCGAGCACTCGGCCTTCGCCATCGACGGTGCTTGAAGCCGACAGCGTCGAGACGAAGTTGAAGACCTTTTTGCTGCGCCCTTCGCACAGGCGCAACAGCTCGAAGATCGGCTCGACGTTATCCGCTGCCAGCGACTCGTAATCGAGCACGTGATTGACGTTGGCGGCGTTGTGCACCAGTGCACCGAACTCGCGATCGAGGCGCTGATAATCGTCGTCGGCCAAGCCCAGTTGCGGACGCGTGATGTCTGCCGAATAGATCCGCACCCGACTCAAGTCCAGATGCTCCAGACGGTTCTCCCGCAACGCCTGGGTAAAGCGCTGCGCCGCCGTTTGTCCGTCACCGTCACGCACCAGACACGCCACTTCGCTGGCGCCCCAACCGAGCAGCGCTTCGACGATGTGTACGCCGACAAAACTGTTGGCGCCGGTGACGATCACCTTGTGCACATCGCCCAGGCGGCTGATCGGCAGTGGCTCGATGTCCAGTGGACGCTCGGCGTCGGCCATGGCCTGGGCGCTGAGCACCGCGCTGTCATCGGTACCGCGCACCAACGTCGCGAGCTTGATGATGGTTGGCAGTTCGATGAAGCGGTTGATCGAGATGCTGCGCCCGAATTCCTCGCGCAAACGCAGCAACATCCGCGACAGCAGAATCGAGTGACCACCGAGGTTGAAGAAACTCTCGTCGGTGGAAATATCGCTGCTCGGAAGTTCCAGCAGTTCCGCCCAGATCTCCAGCAACAGCGCTTCGTCGGCATTCGCCGGCAGGCATTTCGGGCCGCTGTCCTGCACGCTGACCGGCAGCTCAAGCAAGGCCTTGCGATCGACCTTGCCGTTGCTGGCGAACGGCATCTGCGGCAGTTCAGTCCACGCCACCGGTTGCATGTAGTCCGGCAAAAACTGCTGGGCATGGGCCTTCAGCGCATCACGAGCGGCGTCTGATTGCGGCTGGGCGAGGAACGCGAGAATCCGCCGCTGACTGTCGATCACCACCGCCACCTGACGGTACAACTGGCTCTCGCGCAGGCAGCGCTCGATCTCTTCCGGCTCGACCCGGAAGCCACGGATCTTCACCTGATTGTCGCGCCGCCCGCACAGCTCGATACCGTGTTCGCCCCACTTGGCCATGTCACCACTGCGGTAGGCCCGCAAGGTCTGGCCATGCGGCAGTTGCAGGGTCAGATAGCGTTCGGCGGTCTGCTGCGGATTGTTCAGATAGCCGAGACAGACGCCGGGGCCGACGATGAACAATTCGCCGACGGTGTGCTCCGGCACCGGTTGCAGATCGTCGTCGAGGATCAGCACCTGACTGTTGGCAATCGGCCTACCGAGGGTGCGGTTGCTGTCACCCGGTTTGAGTTGCCGGGCGGTGATCAGCACCGTGGCCTCGGTGGGGCCGTAGAGATTGTGCAGCTTGCCCTGCCGGGTCAGTTGCTCGATGACGAAGGGCTCGCAGACATCGCCGCCGGTCATCACCTCCACGCCTTGCAGTTGCTCCAGCGGCAGGATGCTCAGCAGCGCCGGCGGCAGGAACGCGTGGGTCAGTTGCCGGCGGCGGATCAACGCAACCAGTTGCAGCGGATCGCGGCGTTGAGTGTCGTCGGGTACCACCAGTTCGGCGCCTTGGAGCAGCGTCGGAAAGATATCGATCAGCGAAGAATCGAAACTCAGCGAGGAGAACTGCAAGACCCGACTTTCAGCGCGCAACTGCACGTAATCGGCGTACCACGCCATGAAGTGCGCAAGGTTCGTCTGGCTCAGCAGCACGCCCTTCGGATGGCCGGTGGTGCCCGAGGTGTAAAGCGCCATGCACGGCGCGTCGAGCTCGGGGCGCTGGCGCATCAGCGGTTGGCTGAGGTCGGCGTCGGCGCTGTCGATACGACTGACATCCAGCCCGGGCATCGACTCACTGAGCGGATGCTCACCGTCGTGCAGCAACAATACCGCACCGGCGTTTTGCAGGATGTATTGCTGGCGCTGCAACGGATGGCTCGGCTCCAGCGGCAGGTACACCGCGCCACTGCCGAGCACCGCCAGAATCGAGGCGAACAGCGCCGGGCTTTTCGGCTGGCAAATGCCGACGATCCACGGCTGCGGATGCTGCTCGAGCAGTGGCTGCAGACGTTGCTGGATCGCCCGGCTGTGCGTGTGCAACTGGCGATAGCTGAGCGACTGCTCGGCCAGGTGCAGTGCCGGTCGCTCGGCGTGTTCGATCAGGCTGCGTTGCAGGCGTTCGATCAGCGGCGTCTGCGCCTGTTGCAACAACGCCGGATGCGCCGTCGCGTTGAGGCGATGGACGTAGGCCAGGCTGTCGAGAAACAGCAGGTCTTCCACCTGTTCGAAGTCCGGTGCCGTGGCCGGCGTTGCCTGCTGGAAATACTCGGCATCGCGGGAGAAACGGCTGACCAGCAACGCGACTTCGTCGACCACATGCGTCAGCACGCGCTGGCGCAGTGCCTGACCGTTGCCGGACGGCTCATCGCCGATCGGCACACGGCTGATCAGTGACGAGCCGAGGAAGCACAGCAGGTCGAGCGTCGGTAAACCGCCAAGGCTCTGCGCACCGATACCCAGGCGCAGATGCAAGTGCGGGATGGCGCAGAAATCGCCGGCGCCGATGAAGCCATCGTCGATGATCAGATCCACCGTCGATTGCGCCGCGCTGCTACGCAGCAAAGAGTGACCGTGTTGTTCGAGTTCCTGCGCCAGGTCGGTCATGGCCTGGCTGGCGCCAATCAGCAAAATGTCGAGACGTCTCATGTCGGCCTCCTCATCAAACCAGATAGTCACGCAAGGCGTGCTGCACGCAGGGCGTGTCGAGCAGCGAGCTGTTGTGGAAAAACCGCACGATGTTGCCCACCAGCGGATGGTGACGATTGATCGGGAAGGCCAGCCCGGCCATTTCATCCTTGAGCGAACGACGGATCGCATCGCTCACCGGCAAGGCGTCGATCAGGCGCAGATCGAATGACTTCTGGATGTCGTTGGTCAGGTAATGGCCGATGAACACCGGCAGAATCTGCGCAATGGTTTCCCGATCCGCATCACTGGCGGTGTGCCAATAGATGCGCACCATCCGCGCCCAGAAGCTCGAATGCCGGCCCTCGTCGAGCAGGTGATCAGCCATCAGCCCCTTGATCGACGGCTTGACCGTGTCGTCTCGGGCGAATGCCGCGACGTCACCGGTCACGGTGTTCTCGGCGATAGCCACGCAGATCAGCTCCACCGCGCTGCGCAGGTGCTCGGGCGCCAGTGCCACGGCGGCAGGAATCGCCCGGCTGAGTTCGATTTCAGCGGGCAGTTCGATCGGCTCGATGCCGCTCATGGCCACGGTCTGCTGCATGAAATCCATCGCCACCAATGCGTGGTAATCCTCGTCCACCACCACGGTCATGGCGTCGTAGCGACAGGCGAACGGGAACGGCACGGCGAAACGATTCTTGGCGATGGCGCGGGCGGTCTGGTCGACGATCTCGGTTTCGAAAATCACCACGTCGTTGATGAATTTGTACAGTGTCTGCACCAGGGCGAAATCCCGTTGTTGCGGGCACTCACGCAGGAAGGTTTCGCTGAGCACCAGGGGCTGGCGGCTCAGCGGATAGATCAGGCGTTCATCGTCTTCCAGCACACGCCGTGGCCGGGTGCGGATGGTGGCGCGGCTTTCCCAGGCGTCGGCGAAGGATTGGTAATCGGCGGCGTTCATTGGGCCACCTCCGCCAAGGGCTCACGCATGCTCAGGCGCAGGCCGTCCCACAGGGCGATGCGGCTCTCCACCGCCGCAATGGCGCTGGCGTAGACCTCGGCTTCACGCTGCGGATCGCCATCAACCAGCCGCTCCAGCAGTTGCTCCGCCGCCGGGCCGTGATCTTCGGAGTCGACCTCGATGTGGCGCTCCAGGTAATAGCGAAAGGTCGGAGCCTGTTCGATGCCGATCCCCCAGTCATCGAGAATGCGCTGGAACATCGGCGGGATCACGCTCTCGCGGCCATGCAGAAACGCGGCGGCGACGCTGTGGCCCGGTGCGTGCAGCGCGATGTTCAGAGTCTCGCGAACAAATTTCGCTGCTGCCGGGTCCACCTCGACGCTTTGCAGGGCGACGTCATAACTCACGCCCTCCTGTTGCAGCGTGACAAACCGCTCGACCGCCGTGGTGCTCGCCCCGACTTCGCGCATGGCGTCCAGGTACAGCTCGAAATGGCTGTAATGGCCATGGGCGGGACGGTCGTCGGACTCTTCGCCAAGCACGATTTCGTTAATCAGGCGTGCGGCATGCGGGTCGCGTGGCGGCAACCATGGCAGGCGGGTGCAGGTCAGTTCCTGCTGCAGGCGTTTGGTCAACGACATGAAATCCCATACGGCGAAGACGTGGGATTCCATGAACCGGCGCAGTACCGATAGCGAATCGATCTCGGTGAAGATCGGGTGAACGCTCAATTGAGCTTTTTTCAGGGCGAGTTGTTCTTTAGTTGGCATCATGGCGAACCTCGGTGTTATTGGAATAGAAGGAGTTGCTCATTCAGTGCATCAACGCGGACTCAATAAGTCTGAAACGTTTTCTATTGGCGAACGCTGGCCTCATTCGGATTAATGAAAGTTTGCAAAGTGCATGAAAGGCTCTGGGCTATAGCCTGGTGCTTATCTGCCATGGCTGTAGCTTGACTGCGGAGCTGTGCCGTATTTGTAGGACTAACCCTGCTCGGCGAGGAAAAGCTAATACATCGTTAAATAACTTAACAAGTTTATTTTTAATTATTTTTAGTAGGTTATTTTTTAAGTATGAGTTGGTTCGGTAAAACTTTTGATTTAAGTTTTACTTGGGCGTAGTTGCTCCTTTCGGCAAATAAAGGCCAAAATTGAGTGCAAGAGTGAATGCCTCACTCAAAGCAACTTTCCGATGCAGAGATTGAAGTGATGTATAGGAATGAAAGTTGGCCGAAAACGGCGCCGTAACTTCCTTTTATCCCGTGGCAAGGCTCCTTCCGTAGGTTCCTGGTGCGGGGACTGCGCCGGCGGTGCGGCGCGTCGCCCGTTCTTCATGGGTTGGCCGTTAAAGAGTGCGGGTAAATTGGCGGGACGGCTATGACCGATTCGTCCGCAGCGAGGTGCAATGCCGGGCGAACCGGCGCAGGGAGGTTAGAGCGAACAGGCCGATCCGCCACCCGGTTTGCGGCGCAGCGTAGAGAGGATTTGTAAGCGGGTTATTCGCCGGTCAGGCGCAGAGGCCCATGACCGGCGTGGAGGGTGTCAGCGCACGGCCTTGCGGTTTTGTCCTGCGGGGCTGGCGAGGAAACGGGTAATCACCTCGACGCCTCGGTTGAGATGCTGCGTGAGCAGCTCCACCGACAGTTCGATATCGCGCTCGATCACTGCCTGGAGCATGGCGCGGTGATCTTCCTGGGACAATTTGCCCAGGCCCATGGCTTCGAGGTTGAAACGCAGAAAACGCTCCTCCTCGTTGAGGCCGTCTTCGACCAGCCGCAGCAGACGCTGATTCGGCGCCTTGCTGTACAAGGCCATGTGGAACAGGCGATTGAGCCGACCGATTTCGGTGTAGTCGTGCTGGGTTTCGAGTTCTTCGATATAGCTGGCCGCGCGCGCGTGATCGGCGCTGGTCAGCAGCGGGATCGACTGGCGCATGGCTTCGGATTCGAGCAGGATCCGCAACTCGTAGGTTTCGGTGGCGTCGCCCTGAATCAGCGGCGCAACCACGGCGCCCTTGTGGGTGGTGACGCTCAGCAGTTCCTGCGCTTCGAGCTGGCGCAGAGCCTCGCGCACCGGCATGCGGCTGACCCCGAACAGGTCGGCCAGGTCCTGCTGGCGCAGGGCGGTGCCGCACGGCAAGCGACCGTCCAGGATCGCCGCGCGCAGGGTCTCTTCGATGGTCGAACGGGCGAGGTGAGCGGGAATCGGCCCATCGACTTTGATGCTGTGCAGCGGTTTGGGCTTCTGTGTCACAACTACTCACCCTGAATGATCACGGAATTTGGATCCAAAGACACTAGTGATTGCTCTACAGGTTGTCAAACCATGTAAAGGATCGCTGTCCTGTGTGAAGTTTAGCGCGATGGCGATGATCTCATGGTGCCATTGTTTTTTGCCGGACTAAGCTTCACCATCAAACGCTTTCCTTCCTGCCCCCTGGAACCCTGCTGTGGCGGTACGTTTCGCGATCCCCCGGACTCTGCGCTGGCTAGGCTGCGCACTGCTGCTGGCCGGCGTCATGCTGGGCGGTCTGCATGCCGATTGGGATTTTTCCGCGATCAGCCGCAAAGCCACGGCGCTGTACGGGCCGCTGGGCGCCGGGCAGCAGCGGATCGATGCCTGGCAAAATCTGCTGGCCACGCAGAAACAGGTCAGCGAGATGGACAAGCTCAAGGTGGTGAACCTGTTTTTCAACAAACAGATGCGCTATGTAGAGGATATCGATCTGTGGGGGCAGGTCGATTATTGGGAGACGCCCATCGAAGCGTTGTGGAAAGGTGCTGGCGATTGCGAAGACTACGCGATCGCCAAGTATTTCAGCCTGCGCCATCTCGGGGTCTCCAGTGACAAGCTGCGCATCACCTACGTCAAGGCTCTGCGCCAGAATCGCGCGCACATGGTGCTGACTTACTACGCCACCCCCGATGCCATGCCGCTGGTGCTCGACAGCCTGATCGATCCGATCCAGCCGGCGTCCCAGCGAACCGACCTGTTGCCGGTCTACTCTTTCAATGCCGAAGGTCTGTACCTGCCGGGGGCCAAGGGCAACAAAAAGGTCAGTGACACCAAACGCCTGTCGCGCTGGCAGGATGTGCTGAAAAAAATGCAGGCCGAAGGTTTCCCGGTCGAAACGACTAACTAGGAGCACGCGCTCAGATGTCTTTGTTCAAACAGCTGTTGATCGCTATCTGTCTGTTCCTGGTGGTTGCCTTCACCGGCAGCTTCATGGTCAGTCTGGAGAGCTCGCGCACCCAGTACGTCAACCAGCTGCGCTCCCACGCCCAGGACGCCGCCACGGCGCTGGCGTTGTCGCTGACGCCGAACATCGATGACCCGGCGATGGTCGAGCTGCTGGTCAGCTCGATTTTCGACAGCGGCTATTACGCAAGCATCCGTGTGGTCGACCTCAAGACCGACAAGACCATCGTCGAGCGCAGCGGGATTCCGGCAGTCACCAATGTGCCCGACTGGTTCGTCAACCTGATCGGCCTCGAACCGGCTGGCGGCGACGCCTTGGTCAGCCGTGGCTGGGAGCAGGCGGCGCGGGTCGAGGTGGTCAGCCACCCGATGTTTGCCGTGGCCAAGCTGTGGCAGAGCGCGTTGGGCAGCCTCGGCTGGCTGCTGTTGTGTGGCGCGGTCAGTGCGGTGCTCGGCGCGCTGCTGCTGCGCCGGCAATTGCGCCCGCTCGATTACATGGTCAAGCAGTCCCACGCCATCGCCCGCCGCGAATTCCTGAGCCTGCCGGAGCTGCCGCGCACCCCTGAACTGCGGCGCGTGGTGCAGGCGATGAACCAGATGGTCGAGAAGCTCAAGGCGCTGTTTCAGGAGCAGGCCGAGCGCAGTGAAAAACTGCGCGCCGAGTCCTATCAGGACAACCTCACCGGGCTGGCCAACCGACGCTATTTCGAGATGCAGTTGCACAACCGGGTGAGCAACCCGGAACAGGCCAGCTCCGGTTACCTGCTGTTGTTGCGGGTCAAGGATCTGGCCGGGCTCAACCAGCGTCTGGGCGGGCAGCGCACCGATGAACTGTTGAAAGCGGTGGGCGAAACTCTGTCGCGCGAATGCGCCAAATACCCGGAAACCCAGAACCTCGTCACGCGGATTCGCGGCGGTGAGTTCGCCGTGCTGGCGCCGGGGCTGGTGCGCGAGGAAGCGCTGCAACTGGCACAGAACCTCGACAGTGCGTTGAGCAGTCTGCACGCCACCGGCGCCACCGATGTGCCGGCTGTGGCCTCCATCGGCCTCGCCCCGTTCGTTCACGGCGATTCACCGCAAGCGGTGCTGACCCTCGGCGATCAGGCGCTGGCGCAGGCCGAGGGGCAGGGCGAGCAGAACTGGGCGTGCATCGATCAGAGCCTGGTGGCGGACGTCGGCGACGATCATCACGCCTGGCACCGCTTGCTCGATCAGGCCTTGAATCAACAGCGTTTCGAGTTGTTTTTCCAGCCGGTGGTGGCCGCTCAGGACACGCAACTGGTACTGCATTACAAGGTGCTGTCACGGCTGCTGGATGATCAGGGCCAGACCATTCCGGCCGGGCGTTTCCTGCCGTGGCTCGAGCGTTTCGGCTGGACGGCGCGGCTGGACCGCTTGATGCTCGAGCGCGTGCTGGAGCAGATGAAAGAGCATGAGGATTCACTGGCGCTGAACCTGTCCTCGGCAACCCTGGCTGATCCGCAGGCGCTGAACAAAGTCTTCGAGATTCTGCGTACGCACTCCAATCTCGGTGAGCGCCTGACCCTGGAAATCGGCGAGGAGCAATTGCCGGAACAAGCGGTGCTCGAGCAACTGACCCGGCGCCTGCGCGAGCTGGGCTTCTCGCTGAGTCTGCAGCGCTTTGGCGGACGTTTCAGCATGATCGGCAACCTGGCGCGGCTGGGGCTGGCGTACCTGAAGATCGATGGCAGCTACATTCGCGCGATCGATCAGGAGAGCGACAAGCGTCTGTTCATCGAAGCAATCCAGCGTGCGGCGCACAGCATTGACCTGCCGTTGATTGCCGAGCGGGTGGAGACCGAAGGGGAGTTGTCGGTGATTCGCGAGATGGGCTTGTACGGGGTGCAGGGGCAGTTGTTTGGTGAGCCCAAGCCCTGGAAGTAATCGTTTGGTGCGGTGGTGTCAGTGATGCCGCCTTCGCGAGCAAGCTCCCACATTGGAATGTGTTTCAAATGTGGGAGCGGGCTTGCTCGCGAAGGGGCCAGTCCAGTCGCCGAAGATCGCGGGTCAGATCAACCCGCTCTCATCTTCATCGATCAACTGGCTCAACCCGCCCAGTGCTTCCCGCGCCTGGGTACGATCCATCAACTTGGCCTGCGCCGCCGGCGGCAGGTCAGTGACCCGGATCACGCCTTTCTGGGTCAGCACCTGAATCAGGTCGTCGAGTACCCGAATCATTTCAAAGTCGCTCTGCTTGAGCTGTTTGAGGCTGTTTTCCACGGCCGCGTTGGCGAACCAGGCCTGAATTTCATGGTGGTCGGCCGGCAGCGTTTCCGTGGCCTCGGCGTAGGCCGCAGCTTCCACGCGAATCAACTGACCCTGCGCATCGCGTTGCACGTAAAACATTGAGCATCCCTCAGAAAGATCCAGCGTCATGCTGTCAGCAGCATAGGCCAACTGCACGCGAGTATGCGGTGCGGCGACGAAATCGTCACCGGTGCGATAGGCGCAAACGTGACAGCCGCCCCAGGGGGGCGGCCGTTTTGTTCACGCATCAGCTGTTGTTGTGGTCGACCTTGATGGTCGGGTCGCTGCCGGCAATCAGGTTGTGAATGTTGGCGCTCGACCAGTTGTTGCCTTCCAGTTTGATCGTCACGTCCGGCGTGGCGGCTGCCGCGTCGCCGGAGTTGAACTTGCCGCCGGAGCTGACTTGCAGCGACGACACGCCGTCGACCGTGGAGATCTTCAGGAAGTTGTCGATGGTGCTGCCGGTCTCGCCCTGCAACAGATCACGCAGGTCGATGCGGTCGCCCTCGCTGGCGTTGAAGTCCTTGATCACATCGTTGCCGGTGTCGCCTGCTTTCCAGACGAAGGTATCGGCACCGGAACCACCGATCAGGATGTCGTTGCCCTGGCCGCCGATCAGCGTGTCGTTGCCGGTACCGCCGAGCAGGATGTCATTGCCCTTGCCGCCATCGAGCAGGTCGTTGCCGCCCGAGCCGAACAGGATGTCATTGCCCGCGCCGCCCAGCAGGGTGTCATTGCCATCGTGCGCGCCGGACACATCGAACGCCTGATAGTGCTCGGTGATGTACTGGTGCACGTTGCTGGTGGTGACCTTGCTGACGTCGACGCCGGTCTGCTGCGCAACGAACGCCTGCATCGCCTGATAACCCTCGCCGGCAATGCCGTTGAAGCTCACCAGGTCGCCGAACAGGATGTCGTTGCCGTCGCCACCGCTGACGGTGTCGTTGCCCGGCAGCGTGGCTTCGGTGTGGCCGATGATCGAGTTGGCCAGATCCTTCGGATCGATGTTGGTCTGTGGCGAGTGATCCGAATCATACGGTTTCAGATCATTGAGGCTGACACCGCTGTTGATACCGATGGCCTCGACGTTCGACAGACCGCTGAGCAGCGCGAAGCCACTGCTGGCGTTATCAGTGGTAGCCGACGTGGTGCTGCTGCCGGAACCTGCCAGGTTCGACAACTCGTAGGTACCGTCACCCTGCGCGTGGATGGTGCCCAGGTTGCTGCCGCTCCAGGTGCCCCAGCGCGAATTGTAGGTCTGCAGGGTCACGGTGCCGGCGCTGTTGATGGTCAGCGCGTGAGTGTTGTCGATGTACGTGCTGAACGAGTCGCCCAGTTTGTAGTTGCTGGTCTTCACCACATCATCGAGCTTCACGCTGCCGTACAGCGTCGGGTTGGTCTGCTCGCCACTCTGGTAGTAGGTCGGCTGGCCGTCGGTGATGAAGTATGTGAGGTTCTTCGCCCCGGTGTTGGCCAGTGCTTCGGTGCTCTGGAAGAAGTTGGCCGTGGTCTTGAACACGTCTTCGTAGTTGGTGCCGCCGCCGGACGACATCGAGTCGAGCACGGCTTTGAGCTGGGTCAACGCGTTCGGGTCGTTGAGGTTCACCGACACCGATTTGTTGACCTGGGTATCGAAGTCCACCAGGAATACGTTCACCGTGCCCGAGTTGCTGCCGCCCAGGCTCTGCTTGAGGGTGTTGAACACCGACGTCAGCGAGTCCTTGGCTGCGCTGATCGACGAAGCGCTCATGCTGCCCGAGCTGTCGACCATGAACGCGATGTTGTAGTTGGTGCCCGGCACCACGGTCAGACCGCCGATGTCGGCGACCATGATGTCGTTGCCATCGGTGCCGTTGAAGGTGTCATCGCCAGAGGTACCGACCACCGCGTTGTACACTGCCGGCACCACAGTGACCGGAATGGTCGCGGTGCTGCTGGCCGAGCCGCCGACCATCTCGGTGGAGGTCGAGGTCACGGTCAGGTTGAACTGGCCGTTGTAGTAGGTCGGCGGGGTCACGGTCAGGCTGCCGAGGTTCCAGCCAGTGACATTGGCGTCGCCGCTGGTGGCGGTGACGGTGAAGGTATGACCCGCGCCATCGCTGAGCACCGAGCCGACTGGCGCGCCGCTGATCTTCACGCTCAGGGTTTCCGAGCCGTCGGTGTCGGTCAGGGCGGTGTTGATCGCCGACAGTTTCACCGTGGTGCCTTCGGCGCCGGTGTTGAGCTTGTAGCCGTCGTAATAACCTTCGCCGTTGCTGCCATGCAGATCGGAGACGGTCACGCCGGAGTTCAGCAGATCCTGCACGCCGGTGTAGATCGGCACGCCGGCGCTGCTCAGGTCGATTGGCGTGCTGCCGTTGACCGACAGGTTCACGTCATAGCTGCCCGGGCCGCTCTGGTTGTGGTGGTAGATGTCCAGGGTGTAGTAGCCGCTGGTGGTCGGGGTGAACGAACCACTGATCGCGCCGCCCGCGCCCCAGGTACCCGAAGCCACGCTCTTGCCGCCGATGGTGATCAACAGGCTGTCGTCGGCCACACCACTGAAGGAATAGGTCTTGCCGGCTTCCAGATAGATCAGGCCCGAGGTTTTCGACGCGGTGCCGGCGGTCACGCTGCCATCCGACTGCACGTTGGTCACGGTGCCGCTGGAGTTCGGGGTGCCGGCGCCGTCGATCACGTTTTTCAACGTGGTCGAGTCTGCGCCGCTGCCACTGGTCCCAAGGCCCGGCAGGCCGGTCCAGACTTCCTTGACCAGTCCGGTGGATTTCACGCTGTTGTCAGCCACGCTCACGGTCGGTGCATCCGCCACTGGCGTGATGTCGATCTTCACGGTACCGGTGTTGCCGAGCAGTTGGCCGTCGGTTGGCTGGAATTTGATTTGTGCGTAGTCGGCCTGGTTGTTGCCCACGCCGGTGCCGCCGTAACCGTTGACGCCCGACTCGTTGGCATCCGGCATGAAGCGCAGTTTGCCGGCGTCGATATCAGCCTTGCTGAAGGTCTGGTTGTTGGCGACGTCTTTCCAGGTCGAACCGTCCAGGTACTGCAGTTTGCCTTCGCCCGGCAGCTGGGTGATTTTGATGCCCAGGCTGCTGGCCGGGCTGTCGACGTCGGTCACACCGAAGGTCGACCAGCCGAGGATCAGCGGAGTGTCTTCGGTGCCGGTGACGTTGACCGGAGCGGCGACCGGCGCATCGTTGACCGCCACCACGTTGACCGTGGTGGTCGCGGTGTTGGAGTAGTTGCCGCCATCGGTCACGGTCACGGTGATGATCCGCGGCACGGTGCTCGGGTTTTCACTGCCGTTGGTGAAGGTGATGTTCTTGATCGCCTGCATATAGTCGGCCAGCGTCGCGTTACCCGACAGGGTCAGGGTCACGGTGCCGTTGGTGCTGTTGGCATTGATGGTGATGCCATTGACGCTGTTGCCCAGGTTCAGCGCATCGCCGTCCTGACGGTTGGTCAGCACGATGGTCGCGCCGGTCAGCATGGTGCTGTCCGGGTCGGTGATCGTCAGGTCAGTGTCGGCAATCGACACGCCGGCGCCCGGGGTGTTTTCGGTGAACGTCACCTTGTAGTCGGCACCGGTCGCGCCGCTGGAGTTGTTGGCGTCCAGGTCGATGACCGGTGGCGCATCGTTGTCGATGATCGAGGTGCTGACGCTGCCATTGGTGCTGCTGACGGCCAGGTTCTCGAAGTTGCCGCCGGTGGCCGAGTCAATCTTGACCACGAAGTTTTCGGTGCCTTCGGTGATCTTGTCGTCGATGGTCGCGACGTTGAACTGCGCACTGCTGGCGCCCGCCGGGATCTTCACGGTGTACACGCCGGTGAAGTCCGAACCGTCGGCAGCGGTGCCGCTGTAGACAATTTTCAGGGTCACGTCGGTTTGCGCCGGGTGCGTCAGGCTGACGGTGTAGCTGGCGGTCTGGCCCTCGGTCACCGAGGTGCTGCCGGTGATGCTGACAGTGGTGGTGTCGATGGTGTCGGTAACGCTGGTCACGGCTGGCGAGGGGTTGGTCACCAGGTTTTCGAAGTTGCCGCCGCTGGCGTTGGTGATGGTGGCCTGCACGTTACCGGCGTCTTTGTAGACGTCGTCGGCTGGCGCAGGCAAGGTCACGGTGCCGGTGGTTTTGCCGGCGTCGATGGTGATCACCGAGCCGTTGCTCAGGGTCACGGTCACCGGCGAGCCGGCCGCATTGGTCAGGGTCGCGGTGTAGGTGATCTGACCGCCTTCGGCCACGGTGCCGGTCGCGCTCAGCGACAGGTTGGTGGTATCGACGGTGTCGGTCACGGTGGTGCTGACCGGGGTCTTGTCGGCGACGAGGTTTTCGTAGTTGCCGCCGGTCACGTTGCTGATCGAGTTGGTCAACGGCGCATGACCGGTCAACGCGTCATTCGGCGCGATAGTGGTCACGGTGCCGGTGGTTTTGCCGATGTCGATGGTGATGGTCTGGCCGTTGGACAGGGTCACGGTGACTGGTGAGCCAGTCACAGGCGCACCGACTGTGGCGGTGTAGGTGACAGTGCCACCCTCGGCCACGGTGCCAGTGGCGGTAAGTTTCACGCCTGTGGTGTCGATGGTGTCGGTGACACTGGTCACGGCTGGCGTGGTGCTTGGCACCAGGTTTTCGAAGCTGCCACCGCTGGCATTTTTGATTGTGGCCTGAACGGTGCCGGCGTCCTTGTAGACGTCATCGGCTGGCGCTGGAACCGTCACGGTGCCAGTGGTTTTGCCGGCGTCGATGGTGATCACGGCGCCGTTGCTCAGGGTCACGGTCACCGGCGAACCGGCAGCGTTGGTCAAGGTCGCGGTGTAAACGATCGAACCACCCTCGGCCACAGTACCGGTCGCGCTGAGCGACAGGTTGGTGGTGTCGACGGTATCGGTCACGGTGGTCGAAACCGGGGTTTTGTCAGCGACGAGGTTCTCGTAGTTACCGCCACTGACGTTGGTAATGGCGTTGGTCAACGGAGCGTGGCCGGTCAGCGCATCATTCGGTGCGGTGGTGGTCACGGTGCCGGTGGTCTTGCCGATGTCGATGGTGATGGTCTGGCCGTTGGACAGGGTCACAGTCACTGGCGAACCGGTTACTGGCGCGCCGACGGTCGCGGTGTAGACGACGTTGCCGCCTTCCGCTGCGGTGTCGGTGGCAGTCAACTTAACGGTGGTGGTGTCGATGGTGTCGGTGACACTGGTCACTGCCGGTACGTTGCTCGACACCAGGTTTTCGAAGTTGCCACCGCTGGCATTGGTGATCGTTGCCTGCACGGTGCCGGCATCTTTGTAGACGTCGTCAACTGGTGCCGGAACGGTCACGGTGCCAGTGGTCTTACCGGCGTCGATGGTGATCACGGCGCCGTTGCTCAACGTCACGGTGACTGGCGAGCCAGCGGCGTTGGTCA
>NZ_NQYG01000075.1:0-23790 GCF_002878485.1 Pseudomonas sp. AD21 | reverse complement strand
CACCTGGACCCACGAAGTATCCGGTACTTCGGGTTCCGATGACTGGCGTCAGCCAGTCGCTTAATCGCGGCTGATCGTTACAAACGTCGGCCAGCTCTGCTGGTCGACGCGATTTATGCCTTGCAGAGTTGATGTGCGGACTCTCTTTCTCACCTGATCAAGGAACAGTTAAATGCGTCAAAGGGATTTGAAGTTCACGTTTGCTGTGTTGTCAGGGCAGATGGAGTTCGAGGTCGTAGAGTTCACGCTGGAGGAGGCCATCTGTGAGCCTTTTCGACTCACGATCGAGTTGGCCAGCCGCAACCCGAACATTGATTTCGGCAAGGTGCTCGATCAGCCCTCATTGCTCACGATCTGGCAAGGCGGCACGGCTGTGCGTCATGTCCACGGGCTGGTGTCCAGTTTCACTCAACGTAAAACCGGCTTCCGCCGGACACGTTATCGGGCGGTGGTCGAACCGCAACTCGCCCGACTGGCCTTGAGTTCCAACTGGCGTATTTTTCAGCAGAAAAACGTGCCGGACATCATCAAGTCCGTGTTGAGCGAGCACGGCATCCTCGACTATCAGCAACACATCAACAGCGAACATTTGCCGCGCGAATACTGTACGCAGGTCGGCGACACTGACTTGTACCTGTTCGATCGGCTGTCCAGCGAAGAAGGCTTGTTCTATTTCTTCAAATGCAACGAAAGCACTCACACGCTGATCCAGGGCGACAAACTCTATGTGCAGGAGCGGATTCAAGGCGCTCCGGTGCTCTACACCACTGAACCGGCAGCGGATGCCACGCAACCCGTGCTCTATGCGTTCAGTTACACCGAGAACGTTCGCACGGCCGAGCAGACGCAACGCGATTACACCTTCAAGCGCCCGACCTTCGACCAGCAGCAGAACTTCGCCGGCGATGACTTGCAACATCAGACGCCTAACTACGAACGCTACGACTATCCGGGCCGCTACAAGGCCACCGCCGCCGGTAAACCCTTCACCCAGAATCGCTTGCTGGGGCACCGTGGCGACGCTCGAATCGCCGTTGTCGAAGGCGACGATCCGCGCCTGATCCCGGGCTTCTCTTTCCAGCTCACCGGCCACCCCCGGGAAGATTTCAATCGCTGGTGGCGCCCGCTGAGAATCACTCACAAGGGCATCCAGCACGCCAGTCAGGAAGAAGAGTCCGCCGGTGCCGATGTCGGCGTGAGTTATGACTTTGTCGCCGAGATCGTTTCCGAAGAAATCGAATGGCGTACCCCGCCACGCCCCAAACCGATTGTTGACGGACCACAGATTGCGACGGTGACCGGGCCGGACGGGGAAGAGATTTACACGGATGAGTTTGGCCGGGTAAAGGTCCAGTTCCCATGGGACAGGGAAGGTAAGAGCAACGAATTCAGTTCCTGCTGGGTGCGCGTGGCGCAGAACTGGGCGGGCGCGGACTGGGGCCATATGGCGATCCCGCGCATTGGCCAGGAGGTCATCGTGGATTACCTCGACGGCGATTGCGATCAGCCGATCATCACCGGTCGCACCTACCGGGCGACGAACATGCCGCCTTACCAACTGCCCAATCACAAGATTCTCAGCACCATCAAAAGCAAGGAATACAAGGGCACTAGGGCCAACGAACTGCGCATTGACGACACCACCAAGCAGATCAGTGCCGCGTTAATGAGTGATCACGGCAGCACCGCATTGCATCTGGGTTACCTGACGCATCCACGACCGAGCGGCGGTGAACCGCGCGGCGAAGGTTTTGAGTTGCGCACCGATGAACACGGCGCGTTGCGAGCAGCCAAAGGCCTGCTGCTGAGTACCGAGGAGCAAATGAACGCCAGCGGCGGTCACCTCAATCGCGCCTCTGTTGTACAGGTACTGGAAGCGGCGTTGAAACTGGCCAAGGACTTGGGCGATTACGCCCAGGACAACCAGGGCGTGGGCCATGATACCGAGCCCCAGAAAACGCTCAGCGAAGCGGTCCGCGACTTGGGCAACGGCGCGAACGACGAGTCGGGCAAGAGCAACGGTGGCAAACCGGCGATTGCCGTTAGCGGTGAGGCCGGTATCGCGGCGGCATCGCCCAACAGCGTCACGGTGGCGGCCGGTGGGCACATCGACACCATTGCCCAGCAGAATCAGCAACAGACCTCGGGGCAGAAATTTGTGCTCAACGCCGGGACCGACCTGGGGATGTTTGCCCACAGCGGCGAAATGCGTCAGATCACGCACCAGGGCCCGATGCTGTTGCAGGCGCAGAAAAACAACATCCGCCTGGAGGCGGACCAGAGCGTGGAAGTCAGTGCGAGCAACCAGCACGTGCTGATTTCGGCCAAAGAGCACATCACCCTGATGTGTGGCGGGGCCTACATCACCCTCAAGGGCGGCAATATCGAATTGGGAATGCCTGGCAACCTGATCGTCAAAGCGGCAAAACACAGCCATCTCGGCGCGACCAGCCTGGAAGCGGAACTGCCCAAATTCAAAGTCGGCGATACCCAGCGACGGTTCATGCTCAAGCAGATCGATGGAAAATCGGCGATGCCTAACATGCCGTACAAAATCACCCTGTCCAATGGCGAAGTTGTCGAGGGGGTGACCGATGCGCAGGGAGCCACGCAGTTGTTGCAGAAGGATGCGATGAGCATTGCCAACGTGGCCATGCATAAGCCTCCATCCTCCTGAAACGATTTTCTAGCCCCCCATACGGACAGCATCAAGGCGACCGGCGCCAAGGAGTATCGATGAGAAAGCTCAACCGCTCTCTGGGCATATTGCTTGGCGTGGGCCTGTCCGTTGTGGCGCAGGCCGCCGCGGTAAAGTTCACCGATTACCGTACGTTCTATCAGTCATTGGGTGCCAATCTGTTTGCGGGGCCTGGTACCGAATTGGCAATGCCTTGCACGGATTCACCGAGGCATTGCCTCTGGGTCAATGCCACGCGCCCGGCGTACGAACGCTATGACCACGCGCTGTGGACCGTGCCCGGCGAGTTACCGCTGAAACCGGTCAAAGGCACGCCCGAGATTGTCTTTGACGGTGAGGCTCTGTCGATCGGCAAGCAGCGTTGGCTGTTGCGCGATGTGATCAACCTTGCGCCGCCAGCGTGGCGCGTCGGTGATTCAATCGATCCGGAAAACCTGGCGCTGGTCAGAGCCTGGCGACAGGGCACTTCGGCGTGCCTCGAAATGCAATACGTCAGCAGTGGTCGGGGGGATCGCTATACCCAAGTGTTGTTGGTACACGGCCAACACCTCTACGCCCTGCCACGATTGTTTGCGTCCTGTGCTGCGATTCGCAAGGCGCCACAGAACCAGTTCAGCTATCCGGACAATTCGTATCTGGGCCCTGAGCAGGAAAACAACCCGCTCGGGCTGCAGATGGATTATTGGCTGCCTGATGGCAAAACTCCGGTTGCCCGCTACTTGTTGCACTTCCCTAATCAGGGAGACCCCTTCGTATTCGAGGCTGAGCGCCAATAGGCGTCAGTTTGGTAACCCGTCATGATCCTGGTAATTTTCAAGGAGGAATTGTGCAATGAGTGAAACAGTCCAGCCGAAAAAAATCTGTTCCGCCCAATCAATCACCATGCCCAGCGGTGGCGATGTACACCTCATTCCGCCGCCACCGAAGCCTTGTGTGACCATCGTCGTACACGGCGTCAACGATCTGGCCGGGTGCTACGAACGCATCGAGCGTGGACTGTGCCAAGGGTTGAATGAGCGCCTCGATATGCCACGTACGCTCCCCAACGGGGCGAACAATCCGGGATTTCTGATGCCGGCCAGCTATAGCTTGCCCTCTGACGATGACGGCACGGCAATCAACCCCGATGCCGTGTACTTCCGGCGAAAGTTCGGTGCATCCAGCGATGGGTGCCAGCCACGCAGTGTGGTGGTGCCGTTCTATTGGGGGTTTCGCGAGGAAGAAGATTTCATCCAGAAAACCGAGGCCCACGGTCAATGGCTGGACCGTGACGGCAATCGCCTGGACAAGGCCGGGACCAAGGAAGGAGGGCAGTTCGCCAACGCCACCACCAACCTGCCTGATATGTGGGGCAAGGGCTTCAACGGCATGCTGCTCGGCTTCATCTCGCTGAACAAAATAGGGGGCACAATGACCCACCCCTTGTTTTCAGCCGCCAGCCGTCGCTACATGGTCCTGGCCGCCATGCGTCTGGCCATGATGATCAAGATCATTCGCAAACGTCATCCGAACGATACGGTCAATGTGGTGGGCCACAGTCAGGGCACACTTCTCACGCTGTTGGCCCATGCGTTCCTCAAGGAGGAGGGTGCCAAGCCCGCTGATGGCGTGGTCATGTTCAATTCACCCTACAGCCTGTTCCAGCCCAACATGGATAAAGTTCAGAAGTTGGGCGGGCAGCAAACGACCGGCGCTCGTATCGCCACGCTCAACGGCATATTGCAATTCATCGCCGGCAGCCCGAATACGGCTCCGGCACTGTCTGGCGTGGCCCTTAAAAACAGTCAGGGTTACGGGGCTATTGGCGGGCCTGGGTGGACGGGCGCTTCAGCGTGTGAAACCACGATCCGTGGGCAAAAGGTCACCTTCAACGAGCGGGACAACCGCGGCAGCACCTTTCTCTATTTCACGCCCCAGGACCAGGTTGTTGGCCTTAAGAACGTCCAGGGAATTGGTTGGCAAGGTGTCGGCGAAGAGGTCGATGGTCAGCCTGCGCGCAAGGCGCTTCCACAACGTTTCCACCAGCGCGTATTTACCCTGCGCAAACGTAATAGCGAGAAGGAAAAAGTCGGTGCGCATGCGCCCCCTTACGTCTACCTCTTGCGTCTGGACAGCGAGCATCCTTGGGAAGACACCGGCCTGGGCTTCATGGATCGGCTACCGAACGGAGGCCTGGACAAGAACGCCAGCGTGATCTTGACCGCCCCGGCATTGCCGGTGCCGGCCGAGGTGGACTTTTCTACTGACGGTGTCATTACCGCCCCAGGCGAAGATTCCAAAAGTGGTGTGTACCAGATCAAGAACACCCTGGACCCCGTCGATGCCTCAATAGGTGTGGCCAATGGCGGCTGGAAACCGGAAGAAGCGCGCCGCAGCCGCCAGGAGACCATGCCAGAGGCACTGGCCTTCAAATATGGGCAAGATGTCGAGAGTGTTGAAAGAGCCCGCAATGAAGGCAAGGAAGCCTCTCAATGCGCCCATGTGTTTGTCGCTCGGTCGCAAGGCAATGGCATGGTCCTGATCACTCGTGGCGAGACACCCTACGAGGCGCGCCTGCGTCTGCAAGGCGAGGAATACTCGGAGGCTCAGTCTTTTCACTCCTCCATCCCCAACAACCCTGAACACAGCCGCCAAGTGCTGGCCTATGACGTGGCGATTGGTGCGGGTGAAAGCGTCGATGATGCGACGTTCTACGCGTATCTGTGTCGTGTGGCGGATTGGCGGCTGGATTGTTCGAACACCCGCGCCAAAGGCAGGGCCCAGGCTGACGCGGATTCACAGAGTGATGGACCGGATGATGACGTGGAGACGCTCTATCTTCAGGATGAAAACAAACCACTGATCGACGCCACGGCAATCTATCGAAAGAGTGGCAAGCTGCCTGACGCTGTGAAGGATCAAATGCCCGCCTTGGTGGCCACGCAGACCCGGAGTGAACTCAAGGATGGCGAGCCCATTCGTTTTGGTGGTGTCCCTTGATGCGAAACCTCTTTACGTACCTGTCTTTTACCAGCCTTCTGCTGACCAGTCATCTGGCTCAATCGGCTGAACATTCATTGACGGCTAGCCGTTGCTTTGCCAGCCCGGCCTCGCCCGTGACTGCCTATACCTCGGCCAAGGAGGCCGCTGCCATGCCTGCTGATACTCGTTACCGCGCACCTGCCACTTCGCCTCGTCTGGAAACCCTTGATGTGCTCAGCATCGGGATCAGCCTTGATGTGTACCGCCAAGGCCAGGCCTGGCAGACCTTGCAAGAACAAAATGCCAAACAGTCAGAAGCCCTGCACGTCGGCAGCATTCTGCCCATGGATCCGAAGAAGTACCCGGTAACCGCTGATGACAAGGACGCCGCCTCTGAAAAGAGAGAGGCAGATGCCTTGGAGTTGGGATTGCGGGATTTTCTGGAGAAATGGCCGATCCCGACCGTAACCGCGGTTCGTGGCTGGAATCCAAAAACACCGAATCTGCGTTTTACGCCTGAAAGAACCCAGAATAGCTTGTCGGTCATGGTCAACGACTTGCGAGGACCTGCGGGGTTGCACTGGCATCGCATTCGTAATGTGCAGGATGGCATTGTCTGTAGCGATACCCCGGAAGATCTGCTGGAGACGCTGTTCGAGACATTCGAGCGCAATCCCGATCTTCCCGCACTGCTGGTCTACGCCAACGAAGGCTTCAACACGGCATTGTCATTGTCGACGAAGGGCAATAAACCCATTGGGGTCGGAACCGGACCAAGGCAACCAGGCGAACTCACCGACTCAATGGTCGCCATGGTCGTCGGTCGCCCGGAGCGCGTCGAATGGCTGCGTTATTACGCTCAGTTTGCCAAGGTTAACGAGAACAAGATCGACCCGGAGTTCACCGGTTGGGGCGCGCGCAAACCAGCGGTAGAGTTCCAGCCATCGGAGTTTATTCCTCAACCCTGGACCCAACGTGCTTTCGAGCAATGGGATGCGTTACCCGTGTTGGCCAAACTGCATCGGCCGGTAATTGTGTCGTTGCTACGGCCAGATACAGGCGAGCGCCTCAAGCGCGAAGCCTTGACCGTCAAACTGGCCGCAGGCTGGAAAAGCGCCACGGATGGACTCACGCAAAAACCGTCCCGAGTGTTCTTCGATGGTGGCTTGAACACCGCGCCACTGGCTGAACTGTTGCCGGCGCTCACAGCGGCCAATAGCTCGCTGGATCTGCTGGACTCGCGCGAGAGTTACGACCTCACCCAGCGATTGGGCGACACGGGGTCGGCATCACCTTTTGTGGGTCTTGCACTGGCCACGATGGCCAGTTACCTGAACGCCGACACCAGCGTGGTCATGCCGATGCGACGCCAGGACCAGGCGACAATCATTTCCGTAACCTCACCAACACCCGGCAAGAAGCCTGCTGGCAATGATCATTTTGGCGTCACCTTGATGCCACAAACTGCCAGTACTGAGGAGGCGCCTGCCGTGTCCTCAGCTCCTTCGGCGCCTAAAGTGTCGATCGGGCAGCAGGATCACACGCTGGAAGAGTTTCTGGCCGATCAGAAACCAAAATCCAACTGGATGGACGATCTCTAAGAGGCCTTCAGCAGGCTGGTATCACCCTGCGGGGCAGCTTGCCTGCAGGGTTCCAGGCAGCCATTGATGAACGGAGTCGGGGCAACCCCAAGGAGTAAACATGGACATCATTCGGCTCGGCGACTCCACCAGTCACGGTGGCACCGTTATTGAAGCTTTCAACCAAACAGATTTAAACGGCAAGCCCATGGCTGGGGTCGGGCACAAGGTGGTTTGCCCTCTATGCAAAGGGGTTTTTCCTATTGCGCAGGGCAGCGCTCTACTGGATGTCGGCGGTGTTTCGGTGGCGCTCCACGGGATGAAAACCGCATGCGGTGCGAGTCTGATTGCCAGTAATCCCAAGGGCGATGCCGAAAGTTAGGCAATGCAAAGAGCGACCCAAGCAGCGCTCGCCGAAGAGAGGGTAATTAGTTTTTTTTCTTCAGCCCTGACCAGAGAAGGGAAAGAAGCGTACGCGAGTCCATTAGACGGTCATCGGTACTCACCAGGCCTGGAAGAACATGCCATGGGTGGTTGGCGCTGCGATGATGATGCAGATGCAGATTGATGTGATAAGGCCAAATGAAAAACCTTCCTGCACATCCCACTTTCCATGCGTAAGTCCATTCCTGCCAGCCGGGTGTTACATCGGGGCCGCCACTGTGCTCGGCGATGCTACGGATTTTCTGAAGCAGGGTTCCCAAGGTGGCAAGTGGCACGAACCATAGCAGCGCGATAAGCAACATCGTCTGGGTGCCAGTTTGCCAGGCGATGAAAGATAAGAGGGTGAGCCAGATAATGCCTGCAGCGACAACGGATCGGGTCATCTTCGGTGATGCCCCGCCCGCATCTCTGTAGGCGCGCAGATTACGCAGCGTATTAATGATGAACAAATCCCCCAGCAATTGCCTGAGCAATAATTTCCCGTTTAGAGGACGGAACTCCCAAGGCTGCTGGTGATAAAGAAAGCGCCGCTCCGGATCTTTCGTTGTGCCTGTGTGCTGATGATGCTCGAGGTGCAGTGGCCTATAAAATTCAACCGGGACCGTTCCTGGAACACCTATTGCCAAGTTGATCAAAAAGTCGTTGATACTGCGATGACGAGTCAGGTGATAGTGAGTCGCGTCGTGGTACAGAATGAAAAGTGCATGTTGGCGCGCGGCAATAATAACGAAGGCCACGCAATACAAGCGCCAGTCCGAGACATAAAGCGCAATGCGTAATGTCACGATGATGCATAACCATTCAAGCAGGATGGCCGCCATGGTGCGCAAATCCACTCTCAGGCGATGCAGCATGATTGTTGCCAGGCCCGCCGCGCCGCCTATGGCCGCGCCATACATCACGTCGAGCAGTACGTGCTGGCCGGTCGTCAACACAGTAACCGCTAAAACCAGGCTCCACAGGGTGAAGATCCATGTCTGGCGAACGCGCAGATAACCCAGGACAACGCTGATGGCCACCGGCAATGCGACATGTCCACTCGGTGAGGCCGCTAAAGGCGAGTCAATCCGGTAGAACCACGTGAGCCACTGTGACGCGCTATCCGGGCGCTCAATCATGGTCGGCCAGAACAAGTGGCTCAGCAGGCAGGTTCCGGAAGCCACGGCCGCCGCAAAAAAGGCCGGCAACAGCCATTCGCGGCGCCGCCCCAGCAGCACCAGCGCCGGCATGATCAGTACATAGCTCAGGTACAGCGGCAACGTGTAAGGCAGTCGAGCAATGTGCGTATCAAACCCAGTCGGTTGAATCACCCGTACCGCGCCCATCGGGAAGTGCGTGACGAGAAAGTACAGCGCGCCCGTCACGACGGTGTAGATCACCAGCCAACTGAAGGGCCGCGTCACGATCGAGGTATTAAGGTGATAACTGACAAACGTGGATGACATGAATAAGGCGCCTGATAGGTCAGAACAAACTCAATTTTCCATACCGCCATGAACGGCGATTTCCGCTCGGTTACTCAAGGTTTGCACCGTCAGAAATGGCAGCAACAAAAGGAAGTCTACGTTGCATTGACCCTTTCAACTCGCCAAACTCCAAACATCTTGCTTGCGATGCCGAGGATCTCCATGCGTTTGAGCGCAACGTCCGTTGAATGCTGCGATCTGCATCCACATGATATCGATCGGATGTTCGAGATTTATTCCGCATCCTACTGCGATACCTCCCGTCCTCGATTTGATCAGGATTTCCAGGACAAGACGCACTGCATCGTATTGCGTTGCGCAGATGAAACCATCGTCGGTTTCACCACCCTCAAACGGTATGAGCGCACGTGGTCAGGCCAACCGATCAGGGTGATTTTTTCCGGCGACACCATCATTGACCGCGGACACTGGGGCAGCCAGCAACTGGCATTCGCGTGGATGCGCTTGGCCGGTGAGATCTGGCAGGAGCAGCCGGACGTGCCTCTGTACTGGTTTCTGATCTGCAAGGGTCACCGCACCTACCGTTATCTGGGCGCCATGGCGTTGAATTACGCCCCCCGCGCCGGCGTGGTGACGGATCCTACGGTGCAGGCGTTGGCGGATCATCTTGCAGTGGATCGTTTCGGTGAGGCCTATGATCCGGCAACGGGCGTGCTGTCTTTCAAAGTGCCTCAAGGTCGGTTGACGACGGAACTGGCACAAGTCCCTGCCCCTCACCTGCGCCTGGAAAACGTCGCCTATTTTCTGCAGAAAAATCCTCATTACGCGTCGGGCGATGAGCTGGTCTGTCTGTGTGAATTGCACCCCGACAACCTGCGGCCGATGGCGCTGCGTCTGTTTGCCGCCACACAACCATGCTGATCCGCCAGGCCAGCGCTGCGGACAATCGGCAACTGCTCGACTTTCAGGCGCAGCGGGCCATGCAGGGCGGCTTGCCAATGCGTTTTGATCGTGGGCCTGACTATTTTGCGCTGCACCATTGTCATGCCTTGGACCATCGCACCTGGCTCGCCGAGAACGAGGTCGGTGATCTGAAGGGCATTGCCAGCCTGGTGGTGCGCGAGGGTTATCTTCAGGGTGACATTCAGCCCGTGGCCTATTTGGGGGATCTGCGGCTGGTACCTGATAGGCGTCTGTCGGTGTCGTGGATGACCGAGGTCAAAGTCAGGCTCGAAGCGCTGGCCGATGAAACAGGTGTCCAGCACGCCTATTGCTGTGTCATCCGCGACAACCGTCTCGCGACGCAGTCGCTGCTGGGCGGACGGCGCGCCAATCCACTCAGGCTTGCGCACTGGCGGGGCTACAGTAACGTAGCCGTGTATGCCCAGCGCGGATGGCGAAGCACTCCGCGAACGCTGGACAACGTGCGTATCGTACAAGCGCAGCCGTGCCACGCTGATGCGCTGCGCGCGTTTCTCGACCGCGAATCGGCAGGTCAGCCCTTCGGCAGCGTTTTCAGTGAAGCGCAGTTTGCACGGCGCCTGGACACCTGGCCGGACTTCGGCCTCTCGTCATTTCTGCTGGCACTGGACGCCCAAGACAATCTGCTGGGCTGTGTCGCGCCTTGGGATGCCGGGCGGATCAAACGGGTGGTGCTTGAAACATTGCCCTTGGCGCACCAGACCCTTCGCCTCGCGTTCAACACCTGTGCGCCGCTGTTGGGGCGCCCTGCCATTGCCGCGCCCGGCGAGGCATTGCGCGACGTTTACCTGACCCACTTGCACGTACGACAGCGCGACCCGCAGATCTTTGCGGCACTGCTGGATGCTGCGTGGATGCGCGTTCGCGGTCAGTACGCGTTGATGCAATTGTGTCTGTATGACCATGACCCGCTCTGGATGGCCATGACGCGCTATCGCGTCGTGTCCATTCCAATGGACCTGTACACGGCGCCCTGTGTGGGGAATGCTGCAGCTTTGACGGCGCAGGACGCCGAGCGCATCCCAGGCTTCGAAATCTATCTCGTCTGAGCGCGTCCGTGCACGACAGCCAATAGCGTCAGCCAGAAACGTGTGGCGTCAAAGCCACCGCCGCCCAGCACCGGTTGACCATGATCGAGCCGGGGCAGACAGATCTGCGGCATGCCCTCGATGCGTTGATGCTCGAGGTAAAACTGCCCGTCATGAGCCCAACCGGGTCGCCGGGCATTGAGGCGGGCGTGATGGGTATCGAGGCGCGAACTGAGGACAGCGCTCCAACTGACGACGTGCACGCACTGCACGGCGGCGGGCAGGTGTTTGAGCAGGTGGGTAATGTGCGGGTCGCGCAGACTGCTGATATCCCGCGCGCCATCGGCCACCCAGGGGGTTTTCGCCAGCACGCGGCGAACGCGATCGAACGGGTAGTTGATGCTCGACTGCCCTGCGCTGCCAGCCAACACGTCATCCATGACTGTCGATGGACCTGTTGGCGGTTGCACCAGCGCAACGCCATCACATGCCTCGCTCAATGCCTTGTTCTGTGCCAATGCCGCGAGCGCGTCGAGGCCACCCTTGCTGTGCGCCAATACGACAAATCGTTGCCCCTGCCTGAGTTCGGCCGTCAGCACCTTGCTGATATGCCGCCCCTGCGCCATGACGCCCCGAGATGAACGCACGGGCATGCGCAGAACCGGATAGCCCAAGCGCTGCAACGTCCGCGCACAATCCTGAAAACAGCCGGGCAACCATTCGGAAAACAGTCCGGCAACCAGTACCACCAACGTGCGAGAAGGAAGGCTGGGCATGGGCTTGTGCCAGGACGCGATAAATTGTTCCGTCCAGTCCAACCGTGCCTCGGGCGCTGCGAATTCGGTTGCCGGAAAATGCAGTGGCCAGTCGTCAAACCCCTCAGGCATCCAGACTTCTGTTATCGCCGAAAGTCGCCTCATGGTTTGCGCCCAGCGTATTCGTCCAGCGTTTGCCGCGCCGCTTCCAGCGCTTCACGGGTGTCGAGATGGTTGGGATGAAATCCCGGAATGAACCAGGCCAGCCATCTCGGAAACACACGGGTCAGCGGACCGGGACTTACGAATAACCAGCCGAGCAAACGCAGCCACTCGCGCCAGTTGCGGCGTTGCCCGTCATTGCCGGCAAGTCGATAAATGAAGTACATGACATCGACTGCAAAGTAGCCGGTCATGATCAGCATGACCCCGCATCGCATCAGGTATCGCCAGAGCGGATTGCTAACCACCACGCCCAGCACATCGTAGGCGACGGCCTTGTGTTCAGTTTCTTCGATCGCATGCCAGCGCCATAGCATGGCCATCTTTCCCTCGGCACCTTTGAGGACCGCGGGATTGCGCAGGAGTTGATCGGAAAGAATCGCGGTGAAATGTTCCAGGCTGGCCGTCATGGCCAGACGCATTGCCGGCGAAAACTTGTTGCCCACCTCCTGACGGCGCAACAGCAGTTGTTCGAGGGCATCGATAGGTGCACCTTGTGCCGCGAGTAGCTGGTTATACGAACGATGTTCGCGAATATGCGACGCTTCCTGATAAACGAACGCGTCAACGGCTTCGGCCAGCGCCGGATCGTTTTCGATCGCTTTTCGAAAGTACACGACACTGTCGATGAAGAGTTTTTCGCCGAGTGGAAACATGATCGACAGGCCATCGAAAAAGCGCGTCACGTGCGGCCAGCCACGATACCAATAGCGAGGAGTCTGCTCATCGAGTGAAAAACGCACATTGCGCCGTGGGATATCTGCGCAAACAGGTTTCGCCGGCGAGCGTCTAGTTAAAAGACGTTTTAAATACGACATAAAGTTTTCTGCGGTTCCTCGTTGCCCCGACGCCTCAGCAATTGATCGGTAGTGAAGCGGTTAGGGCGGTATACTTTTTGACTCGACCTTTCTCAAGGAGCCCATATGCGCAGTTCCAGTGACATTTCGCAAACGCGTCGTTTCGACGTGAGCAATCTGTGTGTTCTGGCGCTGCAGACGCTGTTTTGGGGCGCGACACTGACCTGGCTTTCCCACACTGATGCGGGTTGGCTCAAATGGCTGGTGCTCGTTCCGTTCTGCCTTGTCATGCAAGGTGTCTTCTCGATGATGCACGAGTCCTTTCATGGCTTGGCGCACAGTCGCAAATCACTTAACTACTTCGTCATGTGGTGGGCTTCTACCATTTTTGGCGCCTCGGCCACGCTGATCCATATCAACCATCTGGGGCATCATGTGCGCAATCGCACACGCGCAGAGCTGGCCGACTTCGCGGTCGCGGATGAGTCGCTGTGGCGCAAGCGTATCGAGTACTACTTTGCGGTGCTCGGCGGTATCTGGCTGGCGGCGTTTGTCGGCAGCCTTTTATTGCCGGTGCTGCCGGCCCGCATCACGGACAAGTGGTCGCAAACCGCAGAGGTCAATACTTATGCTGCGGCTTTCAAGGATTTCTCCAGCGCCGACTTCAAACGCATCCGCCGGGAAGCCATTGCTGGCGTCGCCGCGTGGTTGTCGATCGGACTCTTGCTGGGATGGACGTGGCACGTTGTGCTCATCGCCTACCTCGCTTTTGCATTTTCCTGGTCGTCGCTGCAGTGGGTGTACCACATGCGCACGCCGCTGGATGTCGTAGAGGGCGCCTATAACATGCGGGCCCCGCACCTGGTGCGCTGGGCGTTTTTGAACTTCAACTACAACCTGACCCATCATCGGCACTCGGCCATGCATTGGCAGCAGATGCATGAAGCCTCCAACCTGAAAGAAACGCGGCCGCTCTGGTATGGCTGGCTGCAGGTTTTTCTGCCGCCCCAGCGGTTACCCGATGACTTGACGCAACTGGAAAAGACTTACTTCTGATGAGCGCCCACATGGATGTCAAACGCGCGCTGTGGCAGACCTTCCTGGAACGTGCCAAGCCCACGCTCGATCAATGGCTCGCGCAACTCGAGCAACCGCAATCGACGCAAGAGCGGGCATTGCTGCGACTGCTCGAAGCCAATCGTGATTGCGCATTCGGCCGCGCCCACCACTTTGCTCGGCTGCATGACTCGACGCAGTTTCGTGATAACGTACCGATCCACACTTACTTGCAACTGCAGCCGTGGATCGAGCGCGCGCAAAATGAATCCGAAGCGATTCTGACCTCCTCCCCGCCGCTGTTCTTCGAGCGTACGAGCGGAAACAGCGCGCTGCAGAAAGCGATTCCCTATACGCGCGCCTTCCTCGCAGAAATGCACAGCGCGCTGACCGTGTGGCTCGCCGACATGCATCGTCAGGTGCCCGAAATCAGCCACGGATCAAGCTACTGGTCGATGTCGCCGCCCTTGCAAATGCCAGTGGCGGGCCCCAATGGCATTTGCATCGGTTCGGCCAGTGATCTGGAGTATTTGCACGGCAGTCATCTGGCCGGTCTGGCAGGGACTTTGTTGATTCCCGAGTTCAGCGGTGCGTTGTCGCAATGGCGCCGAAAGACCCTCCTCGCCTTGCTGGCCGATGCCGATCTGAGCTTTATCAGTGTGTGGAGCCCGACCTTCCTGACCAGCCTGTTGCAGCCACTGTTCGACGGCGAAACGCCCGAACATGTGCAGACGTTTGCATGGCTGGAGGCCGCGCTTCCCGCGTCGCGCCAGTCAGCATTGCGCCGAGCGAGATCCCAAGGAGTGTGCACTGAATTATGGCCACGACTGGCCGCCGTCAGTTGCTGGATGGAGGGCCCCAGCCGCCACTACTTCACGCAACTGGCCGTGCGTTTTCCGCAAACGCAGTGGCTGCCGAAAAGTCTTTTTGCCACCGAAGGCGTCGTGAGCGTTCCATTCGGCGACGGGCCTGGATGCCCGTTGGCGATCGGCAGCCATTATCTGGAATTTCTCTGCGAAGACGGCGCCCTGCGCCATGCTCATTCGTTACGCCTGGGAGAAACGGCGCAGGTCCTGCTGACCACCGGTGGCGGCTTGTACCGCTATGCATTGGGCGATCGGGTCCGCGTCGTCGGCATGTCGTGGGCCACGCCACGGGTCGAGTTCGTGGGACGTGCCACGGGAACCAGTGATCTGGTTGGAGAAAAACTCGATGAGCAAACCGTGCAGAACCTGTTCGACCGTTGCCTGGCCACAAAAGGCGCCGCCTGCCTGATCCCCAATGCCTACGCGTCGCCACCGCATTACACGGCGCTGGTTGCGACATCCCGCCACCTTGATGCCAATGCCTTGGCGCTGACGATCGAGACGGCACTGTCCGACGCCTTTCATTACTGCCAGGCACGCCGACTCGGGCAACTGGGACCTGTGCAGGTGCGCCTGCTCGACGGCGGTGCTGATCAGCTCGCGCATGTATTGCAGCAGGCGGCGGAGTTGAGCGGCATCCGTGCGGGCGACTTCAAGCCGCGTTCACTTATCAATCGGCTGGAGACAGCCGAAGCCCTTCTCGCTCTAACGGAAAGCTCATGTCGGCACCTTTGAATAATCTTCTTGAGACGCCGGACGATGGCACCCTCGAACAATGGTATGTGGCGTGCGCACAGAAAGAACTGCGCAAAAACAAACCTCACCGGGCGAAGATTCTGGGCCTGAACCTGGTGCTATTTCGCCAGCGTGACGGACGGGCAGCAGCGTTGCTCGACCAGTGCGTGCACCGCGGAACGCGCTTATCGGCGGGCAAGATTGCCGACGATTGCCTGGTGTGCCCTTACCACGGCTGGCGCTACGATGCTCAGGGGCAAGTGGTGCACATCCCCAGCGTCGGCGATATACCATGTTCATCGACTTCGCCCGCGTATCGGTACCGCCAGCGTCACTTTGCGGTGCAAGAACAGGACGGACTGGTCTGGGTCTACACCGGCACGGGCAACCCGCAGGAAAAACCTGTGTTCAAGCTACCGGTCTACGGCGAAAAAACCTGGCAGTCCTATTTTATGATCAACACGTTCGAGGCAGATGTCGGCAGCCTCGTGCAGAACTTCATGGACGTACCGCACACCGTGTTTGTGCACGAAGGCATCTTCAGATCCAGCACGGGGCGAACAATGGAGGCCACGCTCGCGTGTAAAGCGCAGAGCGTTGAAGTGACCTATCACGATGACGGCGACAAGATCGGTTTCCTGAACTGGCTCAGTAATCCCGACGGCGAGCCATTGGTGCACACGGATCGTTTTTTTTCGCCCAACGTCACGCGCTGCGACTACCGCTGGGGCGACTGTTCGGCGTTCTTCATCATCAGCCAGATCACACCCATAGACTCACGACAGTCGCGCGTCTATACCTACATCGCCTACCGCTTCCGGTTACCCCGCTGGGTACTACGTCTGTTGCGTCCGTTCATTCATCTGTACACCCGTATCGTTATTCGTCAGGACGTGAAAATCATTCAGGCGCACCGGCAAGGTCTCGATAATGTAGCGAATTTCAAGCCGTCCAACGTGCAAGCCGATGCTGTGCACATCGGGGTCGATCAGCTACTGGCCGCCGTGAGACGGGGAGAAGCGTTACCACCGGCGCAATGCCGTGAATCCCGGATACGATTTGCGCTCTGAGGGAACTTGGTCTGCTGGCATTGATGAGGAATTGACCCAGCTGCCGAGAAATCGTTGACCCAGGTAGCCTTCAAGGTTACGGCCCTCTGCGCTGGGTATTTACGCATTCATGTTGTGTCAGTCTTGCCCCAGCAGGTGGGGCAATTCCGCATCAGCGCCTAAACCAGGATCATGCCTCAAAGCATCGCGGGTCGAATTAGTATTCCAAATGGTATTCCAAGCAATAACGCAGAAGACACAACCCCATACAAACCAATAGCTTAAAAAACCAGTTCAAATCCCTCCGGCCCACCAAATGATCAAACAAAGACGTCCAAGGACGTCTTTTTTTCTGCCTGAAATCCATCCCCCTATCGTTCGCCCCCCCTCGACCGTTAAAACCACGGCCACTCTCCAGGCACTGGCGCTATCACTTGATCCCTCGGGAATAAACGTTCAAAGAGCCGGACTCATCTGAACAAAGAAATCACTCCCTGATTGGCATGGCAACTTAGCCCGCCACCTCTATCGCATCATCACCCGCCAGATGCGCCCTCACCGCATCAATTGCCTCACGTATTCTGGTCGTAAAAATCGAATGCTCACGGTGAACCATCACCAGACGCTCGATTGTTCGCGTCATGGCGACATAGAGCAAACGGGCTTCGTCCGCCTCTTCTTCGCCCGTTTTGGGCATTTCATGCAATGCGGGGATGATCACCAGACCAAATTCCAGCCCCTTGCTAGAGTGCATGCTGACGACTTTGACCGCATCTGCACCGCTGTAAAGTTCGCCGCGGCCTTTGGCGAAACGACCGGAGACAAAAGGAATTCCTGCATACGCCAAATTCTTTTCGATCTGAAGTGCCTGGGAGGAAGTGCGATAAACCACGGCCATATCTTCCAGACTGCGCCCTTTGTTTTGTTCATCGCGAATCCGCTCAACGATGCAGTCGCGCTCCTGCCACCACGTCGAGCAATGGAGCAGTTCGGGGATCGGGCCGCGTCGTCCAGCGCTTTGAGGCGCGACGATCGGAACATTGTCTTCCTGAGCATCACGCGCATTCAGGAGGTCCAGGGAGAACGCTCGGGCCACCGACAGCACCTCCAGGGTATTTCGATAGTTGAGGCGCAGAATGGTGGTTCGCCCTGGCGCCTGGATGCCGACGCTGGCGAAGCTGAACTCCATACCGCCCTTGCCAGCCTTACCACGATAGATGGCTTGTGCATCGTCGTAGAGCACCAATAAAGAGTTGATCTGCGGATCGAGCATTTTGACGACCAGTTCAAACCATTCAGGTTGGAAGTCATGCCCCTCATCGACCAATATGCCGCCATATTGCCCTTTGGCAATGAGTCCGCTGGCGACACCCTCGAATACATGGTGCTCAAGAAACGCCTTGGCCTCCTCGGGGGTCAAATCTTTACCAGGCAAATCAGCACCCGCTGCTTTCAACAGATCCCAGCACCAACCATGAAAGTTGCGCACCGACACTTTGTTGCTTAACCCGTGAGCGGTCAGTACTTGCTTTAACCGTCCAGCCAGGGATTTGTTGTAGCACAGGACCAAAACAGGTTTGCTCGACGTTTGCGCCAAGTATACGCAACGATATCCCAGGATCATCGTCTTGCCGCTACCTGCGACGCCGTGAATGACCCGGTGACCTTCACCCATGGAACGAGCCAGTTGCTCCTGCTGCAAGTCCATGACCTTGATGAAGCTTGGTACCGGTGCGTCATGCGCACTGAACAGTCCGAACTGACCGGGTGATACATTCACCCGCACTTCCGGAAACAGGTGATAGCGCACGCGATCAATTTGAGCATCGGTGAGATGGCAAGGAAACCGCTGGACAAACATGTCAGTCAGACGCTTTTCAAACTCTTGGTTATCCACCGTTTCGGTCATTTCGTCGCGGCAGATGACCCGATCAGCGCTCATTACCTGAGCGAGCCCCTCACTTTGAAATTGCTTTCGGGTGATCTCGGGCAACACCACGCCCCAACTGTAGGGCATCAATAAATTGCCCTCGCGGATAGATCCGGGCGGTTGTTTCAAGGCAGGGTCTTTCTGAAGTAGATTCACGGCCTCAAAGGTATTGATGCGCGCCTGCTCTAGCGGGTTGGCAACACTTTTCAGCTCACCTTCGACAAGTATGCTGACCTGGGTCACGCTCATGCTTTTGATGATATCGATCTTCCAGTCCTTGACCTCCAGCACCAGGATTCCTTTCTTCGGGTGCATGATGACAAAGTCAGGTCGTCGGGCCTTGAGACCGATGGGTACATCGAACCAGGAGAGCCAATCGTCCGTAAGTTTTTTCTCCAGACGTTCTGCCAAACGCCGCTCACCCGGAGTATCAAACTGGCAAGCGGATCGAGAAGGAAAGAGTAAAGCCATATCGTGTGCCTAATCCCTGGAACAAGAACGATGCGATCAAAGTGAACGCAAGCGAGGGCCCATAACGATCCGAGAAGGGCCCGATAACTTTCATTTTGTGAATGTGAAGCTCAGCCTTGGAGCAGCATCACGTGATGCCGCCTATCCCGCCCCGGCTACCCTGTGTGGAAGGCGTTACGCACACTCCGACGGGCCTGAATAGTGCTTTACTCAATGCCAGGGGGGTGATGGCATTTGAATGCTACCTGACGCAATATCAATTTGCCACCCGATGAACGCTGGCCTTTCCCGGGGCTTTTCAGGCTTCAAGGGATGGCTGGGACAACGTTGCAAAGCCAAAAAAAGGCCCCTATGACCACCCTCCAAACCCGCATGAAGCAAGGCAAGAACGCCCGCAAGCTTTGCTCGCGCAGCGCCCACGCCACCACCGGTAAAATGAACCGCGATCCGATCCCGCTGATCAAGGCCTCCAGTCAGGGCCGCGTCGCCTCGTTGGTGGAACTGCGTTACGGAAGGATGCTGGTGTCGCCCTTCACCTTCTTCCGCGGTAATGCGCTGGTGCAGGCGCATGACTTGTCGGGCACGGCGAACATGGGGCTGGTCGGGCCGATCTGTGGTGATGCGCATTTGATGAATTTCGGCGGGTTTGCCACGCCGGAGCGCAATCTGTTGTTCAGCGTCAATGATTTCGACGAGGCGCATCCTGGCCCCTGGGAATGGGATGTGAAGCGCCTGGCCGCAAGCTTTGTGGTGGCGGCGCGGGATTTGCGCCATGGCGAGTCGGTCGAAGAGGACGTGTGCCGGCAGATGGTCGGCGCCTATCAGGCGACCATGCTGGAGTGCGCCGAACAGAGTGCGCTGGAAACCTGGTACGAATCGATCAAGTACGAAGATTTGCTCGATCAGGCGCGCAAAAGTGCGCTGGAGCATGTGCAGCGTGCCGTCGATAAAGCCGAGCGGCGTACTCACGCCGAGTTGCTGCCGAAAATCAGCGAGCGCGACGCCAGCGGGCGGCTGATCATTCGCGATGACTTGCCGGAAATTTTCCACCTGCACAAGAACACCACGCTGCTCGACGCCGATGATGACTGGTTGCGGCTGGCGGACTGGCGACCGTTGTTCGACACGTTCATGCGTGACTATCGAACCACGCTGCAGGCTGACCGGCGTGAGTTGCTGTCACGGTTTCACGTGCAGGACATGGCGTTCAAGGTGGTGGGGGTCGGCAGCGTCGGCACGCGGTGTCTGGTGGCGTTGCTGACCGACGATCAGGAGTTTCCGTTGTTTTTGCAGTTCAAGGAAGCGCGGCGCTCTGTGCTCGCCGATTATGTGAAAACCAAATCAAAGGTTCGCCATGAAGGTCAGCGTGTGGTCGAAGGGCAACGCCTGATGCAGTCGGCCAGCGATCTGTTTCTCGGCTGGACCACCGGACCCAGCGGTCGGCATTTTTATGTGCGGCAATTGCGCGACATGAAAATTTCCGCCGAGCTGGAAACCTTCGACGCCGAAACCTTCGCCGCCTATGCCCGGGTCTGCGGTCGCGCACTCGCCCGCGCTCACGCCAAGTCCTCGGGCAATGCGGCGCTGATCAGCGGCTACATCGGCAAGGGCGATGCCCTGGCCGACGCGCTGTTCAAATACGCACGCAGTTATACCGCGCAGAACGAACGCGACTTCGAACGCTTTCAGGAGGCCTGTCGCAAGGGACGGCTGACGGCACGTTCGGAAGCCGATTTCGCTGCCGATCACTTGCCTTGAACCGTTGGATGGACAGGTGGCCCAAGATCTTCCATTACGTTCGGCCCTTGGCGCACCGACTTTTACCAGGATAACGCCTGTGCAATTTGATCTGCCTCGGTCCTGGATCGACCACTGTCAGTGACAGGTGCGCGCAACATTGACCGGTGCTCGTTGCGATCGACGATCCAGAAGGCCATTTTTGTCGGAGTTTTACGTGAGGCGTCGGTGACAGGGTCTGCGCTGGAGGAACCTTGTGCTTCCGGCAGCGGCGACACCTCGAACTCCCACTTGTGGCCCGTTGCCGGTGCGGCGCCATGCACGGCGGACCTCGGTGAAAACGTTGTCTTGTGTAGGCCTGCGGCTTGCAGGTTCAGGTTTTTCGACATGAACGAACGCAGCGTCGACTCCAACTCCTGATCAGAGGACACAGGCATGCCCACTGTCAGGCCGAGTTGTGCCCCGGTCTGCAGGTTTTCGTAGTAGAACCGCCCCTGTGTGTCCGGACGCAAACGGTAGTCGCCCACGCGCAGGGGCAAATGCACACCTTTGCGGTTGTTGACCAAAGCGTTTTCATCCTTCGGAACCGCCCAACCCAGCGTTGCATCGCTTTCCTGCCATTCGATGAGTTTGCGATTCAGGGCAACAGCGTCCTGGCTTCGGCCCTGTCGATAGGCGATGTCGGCGCCGTGGTCCAGCGCACTGCGATAGAGGATTTCATTGCTGAAAGTCTCCTCCCAGGCGGGCACGGCCAAACCCAGCGCCTGGCGAGCGGCGTCGAAGTCTGCACGCTGGTATTGGGACACGCCAATGTAAGTCTGCAACAGCGCAATTTCTGCCGAAAAATGCGCATCGGGCAACGCCTGTTTCGCCAGCTCAGCCGCCTTGGCCACACCGTCCTCAAGGGACGCAACCACCTCAATATCGCGGATCTGCCGGGCCATCGGACGCTCACGAAACAGCGGCGGAGCACTGTGCCAATTCAATGCGCAGAACAGTTGACGCATTTGCTCGGCCGCCTGGGCCTCGTCCCGCAATCCGAACGTGATGTCGATGTCCATGCGCCAATCACCACGATAGGTCAGCCAATGCACATTGATGCATTCCTCGCCCTCACACTCCGATGGCTCTCCCCGCTTGAAGGCTGTCAGGCCGTCGAAGGCGAGATCGGGCATTGCCACTTCCAGTGCGTTTGGCGTATGCCGCTCCCGGTAAGCACTCAATTGTGCCTGGCGCTCGGCTGCGCTCACCTTGCGCTGATCTTCGTCATAAGACAGGGAAATCTCGGCGCTCAGGCGGCCGCCTGGCAACGCCTGCGTGTAAAGAACAAGGGTGTGGGAATCGCGCTTTTCGGCTGGCTGGAACTTGGTCAACTTCCACTGTCCCACCGTAAGTGGCATCGAGAAGTCAGCGAGGTTGTATCGCAAGCGCGGCTCATCCGAAGACAAGCGCCACTGACCCGGATCGGGTCTGACGACAGCGAACAGCTTTTCCTGCAGGCGTGCTACGTGTGCTTTTTCACCCGCCATCATGCTCGCTTCGATCGCCCGACCCAGCATGCTCGTGATACGCGGGTCGCGCCTGTTCGACCTTGCCATGGCGGCAGTTTGTTGTTCCCAATACGCAATTTGCTCTTCAGCCGCTCGTCGGGCCTCGTCGTACCTACCCTGTTTGTGGAGTAGATCAACGAGCAAGTCTCCTGCTTCAAGCTCAGTGAAGTCGAAGGCGCCACCGCTGCCTTGTCGGCCGGCCTCCATGGCCGCTCGGGCAGAGACCGTGGCCTCCGTCAGTGAACCTTCGCGGCTCAGGCGCTGAGCTTCGCGCATCAGCCCGGCAGCGTCTGGCGGCCGAACTTGCGCTTGAACTGTCGGTACCGCCCAGGCGCCGCTGCTCGATGACAGCAGCCACACTGCCGCAACCAAGACCAAGGGGATGGCGCGATTGAACATGCTTTCTACTCCGTGTAGAGAAATCTTCCGGTTTACGACGCGCCTTCTGCGTCTCAGTGGCGCTCACTGGGCAACTTGCGAAGAAAACGCCATGACATTCGCGGGACTTCACGTCAGCCCGCAAAAGCGTCGCGACATTAGTTCGGCTGCAAAACATTATCAAATAAGATTTCGGTGATCCTTTGATCCGTGATGCCAAGGATAAAAACTGTCGCTGCAGAAACTCTTGAGTGAAATCTATTCGCCGGCACTCGGAGATCTTCCGACAAACCAGATGAATTTTTCTTCACTGCTCCACTTGCGCCAAAGCGGTACAGTCCGCTCGCTCATTCAAGAAACTACGGTTCGCCCGCGCTCTCCCGCGGGCTTTTTTTTGCCTGGCGTTTGCCGCCGAAGCGATACACCCAGGTGTCCTGCACGCCATGCAGTGGCGTTTGTCGCACCTGCGGGTGAACCCTGATCAGCGCAAACCCCGTCGCTTCAGCCAGACGCTGACTGCGAGTGTTGGCCGACGAGGTGGTCAGGTAAAAGGTGAACTCAGGCAGACGCCTGACCAGTTGCTGCAGCACTTCGCGCATGTAGCCCTTGCCGGCAAACGCACTGCTGGCCCAATAACCGACGACATAGCGCTTGCGCCGACGCGGCACCAGGCCGATGCAGCCAACGATGGCGCGTCCGTCTTCAGTCACGATGAATAACCGCCGCTCACCGGACTCACTGGCGAAATCATCCCGCGCTCGCAACATCGACGACAGCGCTCGCTCTTCGCTGGTGTGTTCGACCGCCCACTCCAGAAAGGGCGCATGCTCGCGGTAACTGGCGTTCAGCGCCTCGCGCACTGGCGTGACCAGGGCTGGATCCGGGGACCGAACGCTCAGCGCCAGCCCGTTCACCGTCAATGCAAATTCCATTGCTTGCTCCTCCAATTGCAGAAATGCCGTACTCGATACAACCCTGTGCACTCAACCAAAGAAATGTACAGGGCGCCAGTGCGGTTAATGCCGATCAGTTAAGCGAACTCAATGCTCAAAGCAACGAAGATCAATTGTGGGAGCGGGCTTGCTCGCGAAGACTGACTCGCAGACAACACACACTCTGCTGGCA
>NZ_NQYG01000074.1:0-24303 GCF_002878485.1 Pseudomonas sp. AD21 | reverse complement strand
CCCGACACACCGCTTTCGCGAGCAAGCCCGCTCCCACAATTTGAGCGCATTCCTGCTGACCGAACACGATCGAATGTGGGAGCGGGCTTGCTCGCGAAAAGGCCGGCACTCACAACCTGTTCATAAACTGGCACACCGCTATCGCGAGCAGGCTCGCTCCCACAGGGGATGGGTGATGGCCGGGCCTGGTGGGTCGCCCAGGGCGCGCAACAGGCAGTGCATGGCTTCTTCGCGGCTGCGTTCGAAGCGATAGCGCGCTTCGATGTACAGTGCCAGTTTCAACTCCACGACATCCTCCAGAGGCAACGGCACCTGTTGCATACCCAACGCACTGGCGACCCGGCTGGGCAGGCTCAGGCCAAATGGCTGGCGGTCGGCGATCAGTTTTGCCGCCAGCGTGCTTTGTGTAGTCAGTGCGATCGTGCGGCGCATCCCCTTGAGGCCCAGTTGCAAATCCACCGGACTGAGCCCGTCACGCCGGCTCGACACCTGAATCTGCGGCTGCTGCAAATACGCCTGCAAGGTGCGCGGCGGCTCCTTCAGCGCCGAGCCATAGGCGAACACATAGTGATCCGTCGCAAGGCTGCGTTTATGCAAACCACTGAGCCCGGCCAGCGGTTGGTCGATGTCGATCAGGATATCGAGCTTGCCGCTGGCCAACTCTTGAAGGGCATCGCGCCGGCGCGGCTGAAAAAAACGCACTTGCCAGTCGGCATGTGGCGTTTCCAGCAAGGCATCGAGCAATACCGGCTGCAGACAATCCAGGCAACTGATGCGCAGCAACGGGTTGTTCTGCCGCGCCGCCGGAATCATCCGCAAGCCGTCACGCAGTGACTCCAGCGCCACGCGCACATAGTCGGCCAGCCGGTGCGCAACCAGTGTCGGCGTCACCCCCAGGCGACTCTTGATGAATAACGGATCCCCGCACAATTCACGCAGGCGCCGCAGCGCGTTGCTCATGGCCGGCTGCGACAGGCACATCACATCGGCGGCGCGAGTAACGCTGCGCTGCTGATAGATCGCATCGAAGGCAAGCAGCAGGTTCAGGTCGAGCTGGCGTAAATCAAGCATGGTCTTGCTCCGGCAAATCGCTTAACGTCGGCCAGCCTAACCAGTGTCCAGGAACAAGCGGTGAGCCCTACATGACAAAAATCAATCAGCCGCCCGCCAACGCCTTTTATGCCCCGACCTTGCTACCGGCGATCGAAGAGTTGCTGGCGCGCGGCGTTGCCCGCGAAGCCATCGAGGCGCAGTTTCATCGCAGCCTGTTCGACTTGCGCACACCGTTCATGCGCATCCCGTTGGTCCTGTCGCGACGGTTCTGGGCGTTTGCGCTGGAACAGAGCGGCGATCCACTGATCGGGCTGGCGGCAGGCCGACGCTTCGTGTCCACGGCCACCAACGGTCTGACGTACCTGTTCGATATCGCGGTGTCGCTGGAGAGTGCCTGCGCTTACTTCGTGCGCTTCTTTCCGTTTTTCAACGGGCACTTTCAGGCGCAGATCGTGCGCGAAAACGGTGACGTCGAATTGCGCCTGATCGAGTCCGGCAGCCTGCGCGCCGCCCCCGCCACCGCCGATTACATTCTGATCAGCCTGTGCAGCATGTTGCGGCGCAAATTGCTCGCCAGTGGCCTGGGGCGTGATCCGGTGTTGGGTGTGCAACTGCTTTCGCCGAGCAGCGCGGAACACGAGCGCGCCTTTCGTGCTCCGGTGCAGGGCTCGCGGCAGTCCCCGGCGATCCGCCTCGATCCGCAGCTGTTCGTGGCGCCACTGACTCCGTGTAACCAGGCGCTGGAACAGACTTTGGTGGAACTGCTGGAACAGACCCGACGCAACAGCGAAGCGACCTTGCTCGAACAGCTCAGCGACTATCTGATCGAGGACTTGGCAACGGCGGACTGGAAACAGTTCTGCGCAGACCGGCACCTGGTAGAGCGCACTGCGGCGCGGCGCCTGAAAGTATTGGGCTGGGGTTTTTCCGAGTTACTCGATGAATACCGGCGTTATCGGGCCGAAGATCTGTTGCAGGCGGGCGAGCTGGAGCTGGTGCAGATTTCCGATCGGCTGGGCTACAGCGATGTGCAGAGTTTCAACCGCGCATGTCTGCGCTGGCTGGGGTGTGCGCCGGGGGTGTATCGAGCTCGATGGCTCTCGGTTGCCTGATCCGGCCGCATCGCTTGCAGGCAAGCTCCCGCAAGGGATGTGCATCTTCCACTTCCAACTGTGAAAGCTTGCAGAGTTCCCCTGCAACACAGAAGCTCCCACAATTGAAATGCGATCCCCTGTGGGAGCTTGCCTGCAAGCGAAGAGGCCAGTTGGCTCTACACAAATCTCACTCCCCGGCCGCCACACTGGTCGCTGCCTCCCCCGGCGTCACAATCGTCTTCAGATCGATATGCTTCCACTCAGGCTTGGCCCCCAACCGCGCATTGAAGCGGTAATTGAAGGTGAAATCGTCCGCCGTCGGTACCGTCAACGGCTTGCCATACATTGCCTCAATCCCCGCTATGTCGTAGCCCATCAACTGCAGCAGCGTCGGGAAGATGTTGTAGTGGCTGGAACGGTCCTTGTTCACCGACAACGACTGCGCCCAGTCCGGGCCGTGCAATTGGTCGCCCTGAATCACCACCAGTGGCACCAGCCCCTCCTCCTCCACCGGGTCGCCGCCGCAGTGCGTATTGAGCCCGGGGTTGCCGCGTTCATGCAGATCCTGACCGTGATCGGAGGTGTAGATCAGCAGCGCATTGTTCAGATTGGCCTGAACAAATACCCGCGCGAAGAACTCGCCGACGTTCCACAGCACCGTGTTCTTGTACGCGTTGCGGTACAACACCCAATCGTCCGGCTGGCCGTTGAAACCATCGCGCTTGCCGGTGTCGGCCACCTCGGTGAACTGCCCACGGGGCAGCGTCGGGCGGTAAGCCATGAACGCGTCGGGGTATTTGTCGTGCACCGGGAAATGCGCGCCAACCTTGTTGATCACCACCAGCTCCGGCTGATCGTCGTTAAGCAGTTCGATCAGCTTCGCGGCGGCGGCCATGTCACGGTCACGCACGCTGGTCTGATCAAACTGGACGAACTGGTCGATGTCTTTTTTCTCGGTGTCAGTCATCAGGTTCTGCAGATTGCCGCCCGTGCGCTGGGCGTCGACGTACACCGTGCGCAACCCGGCCTTTTTCGCGTACTGCCAGATCGACGGCAGGGTGCTGTTGATCCGCATGTAATCGGCGCGGGTGCCGCCGTAGCGCAGCGTAACGTTGGTGTCGGCGCTGCAGTTGGCAATGGACGCGGCGTAACCGTAGTTGAAAATATCGACACCCGGATGCGCCTGCTTGAGGTTGCTGTGCACCCCGAACGGCGCATTGATGTCCAGGTAATTGCCGGAAATGCTTTCGTCGATGATCAGCACGATGTCGTGATTGACCGCCGGGACGTTGCGCGCCAGCGTTACCGGCTCACGCGGGCCAACCGTGTTGTGCAGCGCTTCATAGGCGAACAGGTTCAGATAGGCCAGCGGCGCGTACATGATCGGCAAGCCGCGCGCGCCCTCGCCCGCCCGCAGAAACAGCACCGCGCTCAACAGCAACACCCCACACACCGGCGCCGCCACCCGCAATGCGTTGGGCACCGCCAGCGCATGGCGCGGCTTGAGCCCGATGCCGAACAGCAACAGCAGGCCACTGAGCGCGCCATGAATGATCGCGTCGCGGTACTGGTAGGCGGCTTCCTGGATGAAGCCGCCGGAGTACACCAGCGAGACAAAGCTGCTGTAGCTCAGATAATCAGCGGTTACCCGGGTATAGACATCAAAAAATACCGCCGAGATAAATAGCGTTATTGCCAATAAGTGCCGAATCAGCGCCTGACGAATATAAGCCGTTAGATATAACGCTAAAGTGAGCGCCAAAAACATCGCGCCAAAAAGAAGTACAGCAAAACCGACACCGATAGCATTTAACCGATCGATGTAATATTCGGAATAAAGCAGCAGATAAATGATTAAAAGCAGTTCTTTCAAATATCGAAACATGGCAATTCCGGTCGCGCAAAACGGCATTCGGTCAATAGTTTGTCGGTCAAAATCTGACACTAGCACCCGGCCATCAAAGCGCAAGAAAAGCCTGACTTTTCTGTCAAGCGTCAAAAAACTGTTGACTCATTCCTGACACACTCCAGGCGCTACAAGTCTTTAATTTCACGGCTTTCGACCGTTTATCGATTTCTTTTAAATGTGAAAAAAGCGTCAAGAACGCGACAAATCCAGCAATAGCAAGCACTTGATGGCCAATAGCCTGAAAAAGCCCGGTGTTATACACATGCAACATGTCATTTTGCTGACACGCTTTCCCACGCCTGCGCTATACCCCTTTTGACAGTTCAATTTCGTTCTTCTTCCACCGTCTTACGAGGCACGCCAATATGGACGTGAGCGTATTTGGTACGGGCTATGTTGGCCTTATTCAAGCAGCCGCACTTGCCGATGTCGGACATCGGGTTTTATGTGTGGATATTGACCCGAACAAGATTAAACAACTGCAACAGGCCGTTCCGCCTATTAGCGAACCGGGGTTGTCCGCAGCGCTGGAAGAAAACATCAAGGCCGGCCGTTTGCTGTTCAGTACCCAGGCCAGCGACGCGGTGGAGCATGCCGAGCTGATTTTCATCGCCGTGGGCACCCCGGCCGATGAGGACGGTTCCGCCGACCTGAGCCACGTGCTCAACGTCGCCCGGCAGATCGCTTCGCACATGGAGGCCGATCGCACCCTGATCATCAAATCCACGGTGCCGGTCGGCACGGCGGACCAGGTCGCCGCCAAAGCCAACGAAGAGCTGCTGCGTCGCGGCAAAAGCAACCTGAAGGTACGAGTGGTGTCCAACCCCGAATTTCTCAAGGAAGGCAGCGCCCTCGCCGATTGCATGCGCCCGGACCGGATCATCGTCGGCACCCGTGACGACGCGGCCCGCGAGCAGATGAGCGAACTCTACGCACCGTTCTGCCGCAACCACGAAAAACTGATGTTCATGGACAACCGCAGCGCCGAGCTGACCAAGTACGCGGCCAACGCGATGCTCGCCACGCGCATCAGCTTCATGAACGAACTGGCCAACCTCACCGAACTGCTGGGCGCCGACATCGAAGCCGTGCGCAAAGGCATCGGCTCCGACCCACGCATCGGCTACCACTTCATCTATCCAGGTTGCGGCTTCGGCGGCTCGTGCTTCCCCAAGGATCTGCGTGCCCTGCTGCACACCGCCGAGCACAACGGCATGCCACTCAAACTGCTGCGCAGCGTCACTGACGTCAACGACAGCCAGCGGCACATCCTGTTCAGCAAACTCAAGGCACAGTTTCCGCAAGGCCTGGCCGGCAAGTCGATCGCGATCTGGGGCCTGGCGTTCAAACCCAATACCGATGACATGCGCGAAGCCCCCAGCCGCTACCTTATGGATGCGCTGTGGGCCGAAGGCGCCAGCGTGCAGGCCTACGATCCGGAAGCCATGTCCGAATGCCGGCGCCTGTATGGCTATCGCAACGACCTGCACCTGTGCGCCACCCGTGATGACACCCTGGAAGATGCCGATGCGCTGGTGATCTGCACTGAGTGGAAAAACTTTCGCGTGGTGGATTTCGAGCTGCTGGCGAGCAAGCTGCGCTCCAAGGTGATTGTCGACGGTCGCAACCTCTACAACCCGGAACACGTGGCCGCCGCCGGCCTGCACTACAGCGGCATCGGCCTGCGCCACATCGCTCCGGAAGGACTGCGCCCATGAAAATCCTGGTCACCGGCGCAGCCGGCTTCATTGGCGCCCATTGCGTGTTGCGGCTGATGCGCGACGGGCATGCGGTGGTCGGCCTGGATAATTTCAACGGCTACTACGATCCGCAGCTCAAACACGATCGCGTGCAATGGGTGCGCGATCAGGTCGGGCATTTCCCGCTGGCACGGATTGATCTGGCCGATGCCGCCGCGATTGAAGCGCTGTTTGTCCGCGAGCAACCGCAAGTGGTGATCCACCTCGCGGCGCAGGCCGGGGTGCGCTACTCGCTGGAAAACCCGAAGGCCTATCTGGACAGCAACCTCTGCGGTTTCCTGAACATTCTCGAAGGCTGTCGGCATCATCCGGTCGAGCATTTGATTTACGCCTCGTCGAGTTCGGTGTACGGCGCCAACCAGCACATCCCGTATTCGGTGCACGACGGCGTCAATCACCCGCTGTCGCTGTACGCCGCGACCAAAAAAGCCAACGAGCTGATGGCCCACAGTTACAGCCACCTGTTCGGGATTCCCTGCACCGGCCTGCGCTTCTTCACCGTGTACGGTCCCTGGGGCCGGCCCGATATGTCGCCGATCCAGTTCGCCCGGGCGATCACCGAAGGCACGCCGCTGAAACTGTTCAACTACGGCGAGCACCAGCGCGATTTCACTTACATCGACGACATCGTCGAAAGCATCGCGCGTCTCACCGACCATCCGCCGCACAACCACCCGGAGTGGGATCGTGAACACCCCGACGCGGGCAGCAGCATGGCGCCGTGGTGCCTGTTCAACATCGGCGGCCACCACCCGGTGGAGCTGAAAACCTATCTGGCGCTGATGGAAAAACACCTCGGCCAGAAAGCCATTGTCGAGCTCTTGCCCCTGCAACCGGGCGATGTGCTCAACACCTGTGCCGAGACCGATGATCTGGCCCAGGCCACCGGGTTCCAGCCCCGGATCGAGCTGGATGAAGGACTGGGGCGTTTCATCGCTTGGTTTCGCGACTACTACCCCACGGCCTATCGCCCACGCGCCGCTCGCGGCTGAACATCAGCGGAGGACCCCATGACTGGACATGAGCAAGGTGTACCGATCAACCAGATGCGCCGCGACAAGCGCATGGACCCCGAACACCGAATGCGCCTCGATACCGCCATCCACATGCAAGGCCGTGGCTGGTTGACCGGCCGCGACGGTGGCCGGCCATGGACGTTGTCGCGCACTAACCGCGTGATGGCCTGCGTCGGTGCGTTGGTGATTCTGGTGGTGTTTTCACCGCTGCTGCTGGGCCTGGCGCTGACCATCAAATTCACCAGCCCGGGGCCGGTAATGTTCGTGCAAAAACGCACCGGCTATCGCGGCCGCAAGTTCGGCATGTACAAGTTCCGCACCATGGTGTGCAACGCCGAAGAACTGAAGGAATCGCTGCGCCACCTCAACAAACACGGGGTCGACGCCATCGATTTCAAGATCGACAAGGACCCACGCATCACCGGGATCGGCGGTTTCCTGCGGCGTACCAGCCTCGATGAACTGCCCAACCTGTTCAACGTGGTGAGCGGTGACATGCGCCTGGTCGGCCCGCGTCCGACCTCGTTCAACGCCTACCGCTACAAGGACAGCCACCTCGCCCGCCTGAGCATCTACCCCGGCATGACCGGCCTGTGGCAGATCTCCGGGCGCAGCAACATCGACTTCGACCAGCGCGTTGAGTTGGACCTCAGCTATATCGCCGAGCAAAGCCTTTTGCTTGATCTGAAGATCCTGTTGAAAACCCCTTTCAAAGTATTCAGCGGCCACGGAGCAAGCTAATGGACGGTTCAACCAATAAAAGCCTGAGCATTGCCAACCCCAGCGAATCGAACCTGATCTCGACCGTGCTGGATCTGGATCTGCGGATCCTCTTTCTGACCGCCGCCAACCCCGGCGCGGGCACCACCCCCAGTGCCCTGGCACTGGCCAGCCAACTGGCGCAAATGAGCAGCGGCCAGGTGCTGCTGGTCGATGCCAGCCAGTCGGCGGGCAACCTCACGCAGCAATTGAACCTCGGCAAGGAGCGCGGCCTGCGCGACCTGCTGTTCAACCCGGACAACCCGCCGCTGTTGCAGGACTGCGTGGTGCAGGTCTCGAGCCTGCCGTTCCATGTGCTGCCCAATGGCCGGCCGATCCGCACTCTGGAGCACCTGACTGCCGAGCGCCTGAGCCCTCTGCTCGATCGGTTGGGCACCCAGTACCGCTTCGTGGTGATCGACGGTGACGCGGTGTATTCCGCCGCCGACACGCTGGTGCTCGCCACTCAGGTCGACGGCGTGGTGTTCGTGGTACGCGCCGAGGACACCCGCTGGGAAGTCGCTCAGGCCGCCGTGCAACGCCTGACCCAGGCCGGGGCAAAAGTGGTCGGCAGCGTGTTCAACCGGCGCAAGTACTACATGCCCAAATGGCTTTACAAAAACCTGTAAGCAAACGCGAAGGATGACGCCATGAACGCCAAGATACTTGTTCTGCTGATGCTGCCGCTTGCAGGCTGCTCCAGCACTTCCGAAACCCAGAACATGCCGGTGAATATCCTCACAGCCACGCCGGCCAACGCCCAGGCGACCGACATGCCCAAGGTCGAACAGACCCTGCGCCCGCAAGACGTGCTGGATGTGATCTTCCACATCAGCACCAGCGGCTCGGACGCCTACCGCGTGCAGTCGGGTGACCAGATCGGTCTGAATTTCACCGCCGCCAGCCAGCTCAACGGCAACCAACTGGTGCTGCCCGACGGCACCATCAGCCTGCCGGGCGCCAACACCTCGGTGAAAATCGCCGGGCTGACCGGTGAGCAAGCGCGTGATGAAATCCAGCGCGCCTATCAACGCAAACAGCTGTTCCAGCCCAACCGCAATCAGCTGACCGTGCAGATCATCAGCCCGCTGACCAATGAGCAGAACCTGAAAAGTGCGCTGAATCACCCGGCCACCGGCATGAGCCGCGAAATCACCGTGGGCAACGACGGATATGCGAGCTTCCCGGAAATCGGCGCCGTGCCGCTGCAAGGCATGACCATCAATCAACTGGAAACCTTCCTTAACCAGAGGTACGCGCAATTGCCCGGAAAGATGAGCGTCGATGTGATGCTCAAGTCCACCGCCGGCAACGAGATCTACGTGCTCGGCGAAGTCGGTCAACCGGGTTCCTACCCGATCCGCCGCCCGGTCTCGGTGCTTGAAGCGCTGACCCTGGCCCGTGGCACCAACGTCAAGGCGCGTCTGGATTCGGTGGTGATCATGCGCCGCAACGGTAATCAGGTGCAGGCCGTGCACTACGACGTGGAAAAAGCCCTGGCGGGCGACGCGTCGCAGATCGCCTACCTGCAACCGGACGACATGCTGTTCGTGCCGAAAACCAAACTGGCGAGTGCCGGCGAATTGGCTCGGCAACTGGCAGACGTGGTGTTGTTCCAGGGCGTGGGCTTCAGCTTCGGCTACCGCGTCGACAACAAAAGCAGCAGCAGTAACTGACTCCCAGGTGAACGATCATGAATCCAAAGGAAAACTACCTGCATGAGTTCTTCAGGATCTTCTTCGCCAACAAGCAACTGGTGAAACGGGTCTTCCTGATCTTTGCAGTCATCGCACTGCTGCTGCCATTGGTGCTCAAACAGAGCTTCGATATCACCGCCCAGGTGATCGTGCAGTCGAAAAAACTCTCCCAGGGTGACGCCACCACGTCACTGACGGTCGATAACGCCACCTTCATTCCGCCGTCGCTGGCGGACATGGAAACCGAAAGCAATATCCTGCGGTCCCCGGCGCTGATCCGCCAGACCATCAGCGAGCTGCGCGACAAGGGCGAGTACGACCCACCGGTGGGCGTGTTCGCCAAACTGGTGAGCGACCCGTTCCGGCGCTACGTCTCCTCGCCACTGCGCCAGTACGTGATCAATCCGCTGCGCAACATGCTCGGGCTGCAAACCGATCCGGTGCGTGACACCGTGCTCGACGGCCTCACTCAACAGGCCCTCGACAGCCTGAAGATCGAGACCCTGCCCGGCTCCAACGTGATCTCGATCATCTACAGCTTCCCGGACCCGCATCAAGGCACGACGTTTGTCGCCAGCCTGCTGCAGAACTATCTGGTCAGCCGTCAGGCGCTGCAATCGATCGACCTGCCGCAATCCTTCTACGAAACCAAGAAGCACCTGTATCAGGTACGTCTCGATGGGCTGGAAGGCAATCGCCAGACGCTGCTGGAGAGTGTTGCATCGTCCGATCCGAAGGAAGAAATCACCTTCCGCCTGAACGCGATCAACACTGAAGAACAAGCCCTGAACCTGTACCAGGATCGCCTGTTGCAGAGCCAGCGCTGGCTCGAATACCTGAAAACCGCACTGACTGCCGCCAGCAGCAACAAGCTCAACGACTACACCTTCCCCTTCACCTTCACCACCACCGTCGATAACGTGGCGTTCGAGGATCGGGAAATCAAACAGTTGGGCGAGCAACTGACCACCCAGGTCAGCCGCTACATGAATGACCTCGCGGTGTTCCAGCCTGGCAGCGAGCCGATGCTGCTGACCCGCGAACAGATCGCCCGCACCCGCCAGCAGTTCCTCAAAGTGGTGAGCAACCGCATTCAGGAACGCACCAACGACCTGGCCGTGGTGCAACAGGTGATCGACCAGAAAACCGCGCGCATCGCCGAGTTCAAGAACCGCATCCACACCTTGCAGCAGACCCAAAGCAAGCTGCGGCAGATGGACACTGAAATCGACGCGCTGCACACGGCGTTTTCGACCTACGCGCAGCGTTTTGCCGAAAGCAGCACGGCCGGGGCGCTCAACGATGACCTGTCGAACGCCAAGGTGCTCAGCCCGCCGTTCGAACCGACCGAGCCGGCCTTCCCCAAACCGCTGCTGATCATCCCGTTCGGGCTGTTCACCGGTCTGTTGCTGGCGATTGCCCTGGTCTACGTGCGTGAGTTCTTCGATCATCGTTTCAAACACCCAGCGCAAATCACCCACGAACTGGGCCTGCCGGTGTTGCTGGTGATCAACGACGAGAACGTGCTGCCACGCAATCCGCACAAGAACTGGACCGTACCAAGCTTCGTGCACTGGGTGCGCAATTGAACACGCAGTCCACCCCGAACGCCGCGCTGCCGATCATTCATTTGCTCAGCAGTGGCGGCTTCTATGGGGCCGAGCGCATGTTGCTCGATCACTGCCTGGCGACACCGGGGCAGCACCAGGTGCTGTTTCTCGATGCACCGCCGGCATTGATCGCGCGCTTTCGCGAGGCTGGGGTGGACTGCCGTGGTTGCGCCGGCCTGAGCGAGCTGTTGCGCCACTTGCGTGCCCGGCGCAGCGAACAGCCGCTGATCAACACCCACAACTTCAAGGGGCTGTTGTTCGGCTGGGTCGGGGCGACGCTGTTGCGTTTGCCGCTGGTCATCACCCAACACGGCTTCACTCCGCGCAGTCGCAAGCAGAAGTTCTACACCTGGCTGAGTCTGCAGTTGTGCCGCACGGCGTCGGTGGATCGCGTGGTGTGTGTGGCCGAGAGCATCGCCGTGCTGCATCGTCAGGCCAGCGTGCAGGCGGAAAAACTGCAAGTGATCCCCAACGGATTACCCGCCGCCGATGCGCGGGTCTGCAACGTTGACCGCCAGCGCTGGCTGGCCGGTTACGTCGGACGCCTGAGCAGCGAGAAAGGCCCGGACCTGTTTCTCGACGCGCTGATTCCGCTGTGTCACCAGCATCCGCAACTGGATGCGGTGATGCTCGGCGACGGCCCGGAACGCGAGCTGCTGCAGGCGCGAATCGACGCCGCCGGACTGTCACAACGGATTCGCCTGCCCGGTTACCAGACGGCCATGCAACCGTGGTGGCAGCAGCTGGATGCACTGGTGATCAGCTCGCGCACCGAAGGCACACCGATGATTCTGCTCGAAGCGATGCAGGCCGGCGTACCGGTAGCGGCGTTCGCGGTCGGTGGTATTCCCGATGTCCTTGAGCACCGGCATAGCGGCCTGCTGGCGACACCCGCCGACAGCGCCGCCCTCGCCCGTCAGATCGACAACCTGCTGAACGAGCCGAACCTGGCCCGGCAATTGTGCGACAACGCAAAGCGTACGCAACAGGATCGCTACGACCTCAAGGCTTTGGCCGAACGCTGGTCGCAGCTGTACATCCGCACGGCACGGGAGGCACGCGCATGATTTTCCCGCTCTCGATCGTCACTCTGCTCGGCCTGGTGTGCATCGGTTTGCTCGCCAGCCCTTATCCGTTTCTGGCACCCGGCGCGGTCATCGGCCTGGTGGGTTTCTCGGTGTTGTACCGCAAGCCGACCTGGGGCCTGCTGGGGATTGCCGCGCTGGTGCCGTTCGAAGGTTTCTTCAAGGACAGTTCGCTGTCCGGGAGCAAACTGATCGGCGCCTCGCTGGCGGTGATTCTGATGCTGCAACTGGCCATGCACCAGATTCCCGGCGAACGCCTGCGCAGCAACCTCTGGCGTTTTCTGGCGTGGTTTCTGGTTCTGTATTTCCTCAGCCTGCTCAACACCGATGACATGGGCATGTCGCTGGGGCATCTACGTGAACTGAGCGTCGGGCTGATCCTGTTTGTCATCACTCTGCTGATCGGCCGCGAACTGAACCTCGACCTGTTCGCCAGACTGGTGACCCTGAGCGTCAGCGCCACCTGCGCCATGGCGATGTTCTCGACCAAATTTCAGGATCAGGGCCGCGCAGCCGGTCTGCTTGAAGACCCCAACGCGTTTGCCCTGCTGATCGCCTTCGCCATTCCGCTGGCGCTGCTGCTGGTGATTCGCGGCCCGACCCTGCTGCACCGGTTGTTCTGGGGCGCCTGCTGCCTGTTGCTGCTCGGCGGCATGACCAAGACCGAGTCGCGCTCCGGGTTGGTGGTGGTGGCGTTGAGTCTGTTGATCGGCTGCTGGCACTACCGCGCCCAACTCACCCGAATCCGCCCGCGGCACCTGGGGTTCGCCATGCTCGGCGCGGCCATCGTGATTCCGCTGGCGATCTACGCGATGCCCGCCGGTTACATCGCGCGCATTCAATCGCTGAGCGTGCTCAGCGCCGGGGCCAAGGGCCACGACGACGAATCCCTCGGTCGCCGTGCTTCGTACATCGTGGTCGGCGGGCAGATGATCCGCGAGAACCCGCTGCTCGGCTCCGGCCCCGGCACCTTCCCGCTGCACTACGCGACCACCGGGTACGCCAAGGCGTTTTCTGCCAATCGCAAGGTCGGCGACCTGTACCGTCGTGCGCACAACACTTACCTGGAAATCTTCAGCGAACTGGGGATTCCCGCCGGCCTGCTGTTCGTCGGCATGCTCGGCCTGGGCTTGTATAACCTGATTCGCGCACGCGCCGCGTGGATGCTGCGGCGCGACTGGCAACAGGCGGACCTGATGACCCACCTTGGCGTGAGCTTCCTGTCGCTGACCCTGTTCTTGATGTTCCTCAGCGCGCCGAACCAGAAATACGTGTGGATCATGCTCGCGCTGACCAGCGTCCTGCGCCTCAAGGCCGAACAAGCACCCCTGACCGAGGCCCGCGCATGAGCCGGATCAGCATCATCATCCCGATGTACAACGAGGCCCGGCACATTGGCCGCACCCTGCTGGCCGCGCAAAAAGCCGCGCATGCGGCCAATGTCGATTGCGAGTTGATTGTGGTCGACAACGGTTCGAGCGACGACGGCCCGCACATCGCCCGCCAGTTCGGCGCACAGGTGCTGGTGCTGCCGGGCTTGCTGATCGGCGCCCTGCGCAATCGCGGCGTCTTGCTGGCGAGCGGTGAGTGGATCGCCTTCATCGATGCCGACGTCGAAATGCCCGAAGACTGGCTCCTGCCGCTGTTCGAACTGCAAGCCAGCAGTCAGGCCGATGTGTTCGGCCTCGATCTGCACACGCCCGCCGCTGCGCCGTGGTACGCCGCCGCCTGGCAACGGCGCACGCTGCGCCCGTCGAGTCAGGCATCACACGCGGTGGACTGGCTGCCCAGCTCCAACCTGCTGATGCGCCGGCGCTGGTTCGACAAGGTCGGCGGCTTCAACGAACACCTGCGCACCGGCGAAGACAAGGAATTCACCCTGCGCCTGCACGAACAAGGTGCGCGGTTAGTGTCAGTGAACAGCCGCGTGGCCCTGCACTGGGGCTACGAGATGAACTGGCGTGAGTGGATGGGCAAGGAAATGTGGCGCCAGGGCAGTCATCTGCAGTTGCTGCGCACCCACGGTTTCAGCTTGCGGCTGCTGCGCTTCCCGCTGCTCTCGCTGGCAGTGTGGATTCTGGATTTCCTCGCGATCTCCGCCCTGCTCGACGGTTTTCCGCATCACGCAGCGTTCATGGTGTTGCTGACCCTGTTGCCCGGACTGCTTCTAAGCATTCGTCAGAGTTCACGCCATCACGACCCGGGCCTGACCCTGCAGCTTTGGGGCCTGCACTGGGTGCGCCTGCACCTGGCCGGCGCCGCCCTCATTCTCAGTCTGTGTCATTGGAACGCCAGGAGGCCTGCCCGTGGCTGAATTCATTTTCTGGATGTGCCTGCTGCTGCCGGTGTACGCCTATCTGGGCTATCCACTGCTGCTGACCGTGCTGGCGCCGCTGTTCCCGGCCTGGCGCCACACCCCGGCGCCACCGCTGAACATCAGCATCGTGATCGCCGCGCACAACGAGGCGCGACACATCGAGCACAAGTTGCGCACGCTGCTGGCGCAGGATTACCAACCGGCCACGTTGCAGATCATTCTCGCCAGCGACGGCTCCACCGACGACACCGTGGCCTGCGCGCACAAGGTGGTTGATTCGCGCATCAACGTGCTCGATCTGCCTCGTCAGGGCAAAGCGGCGACGCTGAACGCCGGCGTGGCACTGGCCATCGGCGACATCCTGGTGTTCACCGACGCCGACAACCAATGGTCGCGGGAAACCCTCGGCTACCTGCTCGCGCCACTGAGCGACCCCAACGTCGGCGCCTGTGCCGGGCACATGGTGATTCCGGTGACTGGCGGTGGCTTGAGCGTCGGCGACAGTCTGTACCGGCATTACGAAGGCTGGCTGCGCCGGGTCGAGAATCGCACTGGCTGCATGGTCTCGGCCGACGGCGCGCTGCTCGCTCTGCGCCGCGAGCTGTTCCAGAACGTGCCGGCGGAGGTCAATGACGATTTCTTTCTGAGTACCTGCGCACCGGTCGCCTTCAAGCGCATTGTGTATGTGCCCGAGGCGCAAGTGATCGACCACGGTGTCGACGAAGCGGACAAACAGTTCCGCCGCCGTCAACGCGTGACCGTCGGTGGCCTGCAAAGCCTGGCCCAGCGCAGTGAGCTGCTCAACCCACTCAAACATGGCCTGTATTCGCTGGCGCTGATCAGCCACAAGCTGATCCGCCGCCTGGCGCCAATCCTCCTGCTGCCGTTGCTGCTGAGCAACTTCTGGCTGTGGAACGACCACGGTTTCTATCGACTGGCCCTGATCGCCCAACTGGTCGGCTACGCCATTGCGCTGGCCGGGTTGCTGGACTCGCAACATCGCTTGCCCAAACCGTTTCGTCTGGCCGCGTTCCTGCTGGTCACCCTCGCCGGGATGAGTCTCGGCCTGTGGCAGTTCCTGCGCGGCCACCGATATGCCCAATGGAATCCCGAACAGAACCGTTAGAGGACTCAGGCCATGGCGATCAAACAATTAATAAAACGCACCAGTGGCTGGCTTTACCTCAACTCCCCCGTGGGACGAAATCAGTTGCAGGGCGCCGGGGTGATCCTGATGTTGCACCGGGTGCTGGCCAACGACCGCGCCGCCGACCTGCCGCACCGCAATGAACTGTGCGTGGGGCCGAAAGCCTTCGAGCATTTGCTGGTGTGGTTGCGGCGGCACTTCGATTGCGTACCGCTGATGGACATTCTTGCGCCGAACTCGCTGCGCAGCGAACGCCCACGGGTGGCGCTGACCTTCGACGACGGCTGGCGCGACAACGCGGTCAACGCCTTCGCGCTGCTGCAAAAGTATCAGGTACCGGCGAGCATCTTTCTCTCCACCGATTTCATCGGCAGCCGCCAGCGCTTCTGGTGGGAAAGCCTCGGCGAAACCCTGTGGGGCAGCCATGGCGAAAAAGCCCGCATGCACTTGATCGAGTACCTGCACATGATCCACCACCCGCTGCCGGTGCTGGTGGACGACATCGATGTCGACCGCCGCAGCCTGTCGTTGCTGCATTACCTGCATAGCCTCAAGAACCTTGAACCGGCGATGCTCGAACGCCTCGCCGACGAATGCCCGCCCGAAGCGCAGCCGCAAGCGCTGGACTGGCATCAGGTGCGGGCGCTGGAGGCTTCAGGGCTGGTGCGTTTCGGCCCGCACGGCGCCAGCCACGCGATCCTCACCGAACTGGACGACGTGCGTCTGAACCAGGAAATCAGCCGCAGCCGTGACGCCTTGAACAACGGCTGCAACCGGCCACTGCCGGTGTACTGCTACCCCAACGGCAACAACGACGAGCGCGTGCGCAAGCAGATTGCCGAGCACGACTACCCGTTCGCCCTCGGCACCGGCACCGGCATCTATCGCGGCGAAGGCGACCCGCTGAACCTGCCACGTTTCGGCGTCAGCCAGCGCACCGCGCGCAATCCTGAGCTGCTGTCGTGGCGCATCTTTCGCGGCAACCGGCCATGAGCCGCAGCCACTACCTCAAGCATCTGGCGCTGAGCATGGGCACCAAACTGGCGATGATCACCCTGCGTTTGTTGCGCAACGTGCTGCTGGCGCGGATTCTCGGGCCGAGCGAACGCGGGCTGTTTGCCCTGCTCAGCACCCTGCCGGACTTGATCAGCGCCGCCACCAGCGGCGGGCTGAACTCGGCCGTCGGCTATCAGGCCGCCAAGCAACGGCCGATGGGCCTGCTGCTGAGTCAGGTGCTGGTGTTCGGGTGTCTGCTCGCCGGTCTGCTGACCCTGTTGGTGGTGGCGCTGGTGCGCGAATTTGGTGGCGAGCTGGATGTGACCGTGCAACTGGGGCTGCTGGCCTGGCTGTTGCTGCTGGCGGTGCCGCTGACCGTACTGAAAAGCGGCCTGCTGACCTTGCACAATGCCTCCGGCGGCGTGGTCGCGTTCAACGCCTTGCGCCTGACCGAATCGCTGGCCCCGTTACTGCTGTTTCTCGCGCTGTTCTGGATGTGGAAAAGCGCGGCACTGGAAGCGGCGCTGATCAGTTGGCTGGCCGGGATCAGCCTGGTGGTGCTGGCCGGTTGGGTCTGGCTCAAACGCGCACAACCGCTGCACCTGCAATGGGATCGCGCCAGCCAGAACGAATTGCTGCGCTACAGCGCGCGTAGCCATCCGGATCTGCTGTTCCAGCAAGTGATTCTGCGCTCGGATTACCTGTTCATCGGCGCGCTGCTCGGCAGCACCGCGCTGGGTCATTACGCAATGGCCAGCGCCGCCGCCGAACTGCTGCTGATCGTCCCGGAAGCGGTGACCACGCCGCTGATGAAACGCCTGCTGCAACAGGACGAAGGCATGGACAAGGTCACCCCGCTGGCCCTGCGCCTGACCGCCACGGTGATGCTCGGCGCGTGCCTGTGCATGGCGCTGATCGGCAACTGGCTGATCGTCACCCTGTTCGGCGCCGCCTACCAACCGGCGTATCCGGCGCTGCTGGCATTGCTGCCGGGGCTGCTCGGGCTGTGCTACGCAAGCATCCTGCGTCTGGACCTGCTGGGGAAAAACCGTCCCGGCACGGTGTCGCTGCTGATGGGCCTCGGCGCCCTGCTCAATCTGGCGCTGAACCTGGTGCTGATTCCGGCCTACGGCATCGTCGGCGCGGCGGCGGCTTCGTCGATCGCCTATCTGGCGGTAACGGTCGCGATGCTGGTGTTGTACTGCCGTTTGAGTGGTGTGGTGTTCTGGCAAACCCTGATCATCCTGCCCAGTGACGTCGCGCCGATGTGGCAGATGTTGCACCGGAAGGCCGTATGAAAGGCCTGGTCCTGCTGCTCGGTCTCGGCCTGTCGCTGGACACCTTTGCCGCGTCAATGCGCTGGGGCGAGATCCGCGACGGCAGCCTGTACCTGCAAACCGATCGTCCGGACACCGTGACCGTGCGCTGGACACCCGCGTGGCAGGCGGACGCCAACGAAGAGCATCTGTACCTGCTCGACGGCCAGGGCAAATTGCAGGGCGAACGCTTGATCAAGGCCAGCGAAACCCGTGGTACCCAGAGTTGGCCGTTGCTGCCGGGCGCCGCCAGTTATCGTCTGGAGATCCCCGGCTACAGCTTCCGTAATTACCGGGTCGAACACGATGAACACACCGTGGCGCAGTTCGAGCCGGCCAAGGTGCATTTCAGCGCGCAGACGCAGAACGGCGACGAGTTGTATTTCAAGGTCGCGCCGGGGGAACACGCGGTGCTCGCCGGCAAGTTTCATGGCGGGGTCAACACCTTGCAAGCGCAACGGGTCGGCGATGACCGGCCACTGACGCTGACACTCAAACCCTATCGCGCCTATTGGCAGTTCGACCAAGTGGCGTTGCCGGTCAGCGCGCGCGAACAGGTCTGGCGCCTGCGCCTGCAAGGCAGCGGTAAAGCGGCGTTCTGGCTCGATGGCACGGCCAACCGGTTTGCGCAGAGCCCGCAGCAACTGCAACCCCTGCGCGAGGACGCCGGGCAGACCCGTTTGACCCTGCACGACAAAGTGCTCGGGCGCACGCCGGATCTGGGCATCGCCCTGCCCTACGTGATGCCGCCCCCGGCCAGTCATGCCGTGCTGGATGCGTTGAAACCTACCGCCGGCAGCTACTACAGCTTTGTCGATGTCACGGCGAAGAACCCGCATTTCGAAGACACGTTCCGCCAGGCCTATCAGGATCGCTTCGGCATCCGACAGGACATCACCCTGCTCGCTGGCAGTCAGCGCCAGGCCGATCTGCGCGCCGATGTGCAAAGCAACAACGGCCTTGACGCCTGGCTCGCCGGCACTCGGGCATTGGGCGGCAAAGGCACCCACTACATCGGTTTTGCCGACGAGCCGAACCTCAACTATTCAAGCTTCGAGCAATACCGGGCGATTTTCGCCAGCATGGCCAGACAGGTGCGCAGCGATCCGGCGAACGCCAAGGCCGGGGTGCGCATCGCCATGCCGGCCAGCTCACGACTGATCAACGGGCCGTTCGCCGACAACGCGGCGGACAAGCGCGGCATCGATTGGGCCCGGCGCTTGCTGAGCGAATCGGCCGATCAGATTGATGCACTGGCGTGGCACGAATGGATGATCCGCGACCTGCTCGCCACCCGCGTCTACCGCGACAGCGTGCGCCGTGCTGCCGAACTGGTCGGCCTCGACGCCCATGGCCAACCGCGCAAAGCCTTGTTGCTGGACCAGACCAATCTGTCCAGCGGCTCCAGCCTCAGCCCCTACGATCAGGAAACCCACTACGCCTCGCTGTGGTGGACCTCGGTGGTGATCAACGCTTCGCAGGACGGTTTGCTGAGCATGCTCAACTGGTTTCAGGCCGCCGACGAGCCGCAGTACCCCAAGGGCATGCTGCGGGTGTTGGGCGACGATCACTTCGAGCTGAAACCGGTCGGCTTCGCTCAGCAGTTCATTGCGCAGCACTGGCTGCATCAGGTGTTGTGGCTGGAAAACGATGCGTTTGAAGTCGATGTGCTGGCGATGGCCGGTGACGGCCAGCATGGCCTGCTCGGCGTGAACAAAGGCACGCGTTTGCAGCGTGTCGACCTGAGCGGCGCCAAGTGCCCGCTGAACAACGGTGCCCTGCGCTACTTCGGCGCGGACAACCGCAGCCGCGACGCGCCATTTGCCTGCCGCGACGGACGCGTCAGCTTCGACTTGCCAGGGGAAACCCTGTTCGCCCTGAGCTGGAGCGCGTCATGAACCCAATTCCGAACAATCAGACGAACATAAAACTGTGGCGAGGGGATTTATCCCCGATGGGCTGCGAAGTAGCTCAATTTTTTCAGGCTTTAAAAGCGACGACTGCTGCGCAGCCGATCGGGGATAAATCCCCTCGCCACAAAAGCCCAACTCCACAGGGTTCGCCCGCGCCAAAAGGTTCAGGAGTACAGAACATGGGTATCATCAGCAAACTCAGCCAGCACATCAAACAAAAAGGCCTGCACGCCACCCTTGGCAAAGCGTGGAAGCACTACGTGTTTTTCCATCAGGAACTGCTGTGGATGGAGCGCGACCTGGTCAGCCCGGTGCCGCCGCACAGCCTCAAACCCTATCCGGTGCTGCGGGTGGTGAAGATCACCGCCGACAATGCCAGCGCCTTCGCCCGCTACTTCGGCGACCGCATCGCGACCATGGCCGAGCTGGCCAACGAAGGGCACACCGGGCACATGCATCTGGACGATCAGGGCGATGCCGTGGCGTTCATCTGGGGCAGCGCGCGGGACTATTTCGATCGGCATTACTACGGCTGCATGTTCCCGGTAAAAACCGGCGAGTTCTTCGAATTCGGTGGCGAGCTGACCCGCGCCTACTGGGGCACCGAACTCTCGGTGGACCTGCAACTGGAGCTGTGGAAAGCCATGGCGCAACAGGGCTGCGACAAGGTTGTGGACGTCTGCGAGTTCCACAACATCCCGGCGCTCAAACTGCACCTGCGCATGGGTTACACCGAGCAAGGCCGGATCATGAACGTCTATACCCTGTTCGGTCGCTGGTATTTCCACCGCGAAACCCGCTACAGCGGCTCGCGCCTCGAAGCGTTGCGCAAACCGTCCCGTCCACCTGTCCAAGCAACGGCGGCCTGAGCCCATGACGGCGCGATTCGAATGGCGCACCTCGCTGTGCGCCGCCGACTTCCCGGCAGCCGCGTATGACGCGCTGCGCCTGCGAGTGACCGACCACACGCCGTTCAACAACCTCGGCTGGTTGCGTGCGGCAGAGCTGACCCTTGGCGAGGGTGAACGGTTGCACATTCTGCTGGGTTGGGAAGCTGACGAATTGCGCCTGTGCCTGCCGCTGGTGGCAGCTCGCGAACGCTTTACCGGAGTGCCGTTCCGGGTCCTGCACCACCTGGGCTATCCGTTGGCCGACCGCTTGGCGCTGCTGTCGCTTCTCGATGCCCAAGACATGCGCCAGGCCTTGCGACTGATCCGTCAACGGCTGCCCCACGCGCTGCTGCAACTCAACGAATTGTCCGAACAGGCGGGGGAAGAAAGCGCCCTCACCCCATGGATGCCGGCCAGCTCCACCGGTGAGCGACGCCTGAGCTGTCGGGTGCCGGTGCACCTGATCAGCGAGGCCGATCATCAGGAGGTCTCCGGCGACCCGCGCTACAAGCTGCGGCGGGCGCGCAAACGGATTGCCGCGTGTGGTGCCGAGGTGCGGCGGATCACCCCCGACGCATTGAGCATGCCGCCGTTGCTGAAGGTGCTCGGCGAAGTCGAAGCAGTGAGCTGGAAAGGCGACGAAGGCGTGGGGATTTTTGCCAGCGAACGCAGCCGGCAATGCATCGAAAATGCCTTCACCGCCCTCGCCGCCCAAGGTCTGGTGCGCGTGGTGACGCTGGAACTCAACGGGCGCTGCATCAGCTATCGCCTCGGCCTGCTCGAACAAGGCCGACTGTACGACTACAACCTCGCGTTCCTGCCGCAATACGCCGATCTGGGCAGCGGCCGGGTGCTGCTGGAGGAATGGATTCGCTGGGGGCTGGACGAGCACTGGCGCTGGATCGATGCCTCGCGAGTCAGCCTGGAAAACTCCAGCCACCAACTGCACGAGCGCATGACCGGCCAACTCGAACACTGGCGCTGGAGCTTCTATTCCTGGCGCCCCAGCGGTCTGCTGCTGGGGCTGGGGTTGCGCCTCTGGCATCGCTTGAAACCGACGGTACAGCAATGGCGGGCGCGGCGTGCGGCCAAGCCCGCAGCGGCACCGACACCTGTCGTCATCACTGCGGAGGGCGATCATGCCTCGCCAAGTCATAGTCAACGCTGACGACTTCGGTCTCAGCCCGAACGAAAACGCGGTGATCTTCGCCGCGTTTCAGGCCGGGGTCATCAGCAGTGCCACGGCCATGGCCAACATGCCGGCGTTCGAAGCAGCCTGCGCCATGGCCCGACATGCTTTGCTGCAAGGTCGGGTCGGGTTGCATTTCAACCTGACGTACGGCCGGCCGCTGAGTGCGTCGATCCTGCGCAGTCGCACCTTCTGCGACGACCACGGTGTGTTCGACCTCAACCTGCCACGCCACAGCCTGTGGCTGGGTCGCGAAGATCGCGATGCGGTGCGCGAGGAGCTGCAGGCGCAGTGGCAGCGCTGTGTCGACCACGGTATGCGGCCCAGCCACATCGACTCGCATCAGCACGTGCACAACATCTGGCCGATCGGCGAAATCGTCGCCCGGTTTGCCGCCCACCAAGGCGTACCGATTCGCCTGGCGCGCAATCTGGGGCAGAACCTCAGCCTGCCCAAACGCGTGTTCAAAGGTTTGCTCAACTGGCGTTTGCAGAGCCTGGCCGGTGCCACGGCGAACTACGTGTGCACACCAGTGGACCTGCGCAACGACCCCGCGCCGAGCGACGGCGTGCTGGAAATCGTCGCCCACCCGAATCAGCTCGGGAGCGACTTCGGTGATGCCTACCTCAACCCCGGCGAATCCCTGAGCCGCGTGCTGGAGCAGCGCCTTGGCGGTGTGCCACGGGTGTCCTATGCCGATCTGAACAAGGATTTTTTACGCGGTGCCGCGGCACTCGATTGATTCATACCCACAACAGCAACGTCACCACACCGGGCCTCGGCCACGGAGGGCAACATGAACGTCATCGGAAAACTGCGTGATCGTATCCGTCAAAAAGGCTTTCGCCATTTCTTCGCCGGTCTATGGAAGCGCTACGTGTTCTTCCACTGGGAACTGCTGTGGATGCAGCGCGATCTGGTGACCCCGGTACCGCCGCACAAGCTGCGTCCGTACGAGGGAGTGCGCAAAGTCGATATCACGCCGCACAACACCGGGGCCTTCGCCAAGCACTTTGGTGATCGCGTCGAGACCATGGCCGAACTCGCTGCCGAGGGCCACACCGGACACATGTACCTGGATGCCGAAGGTCATGCGGTGGCGTTCATCTGGGGCAGTATTCGCGACTACCACGACCGTCACTATTACGGCTGCTGGTTCCCGGTCAAACCCGGTGAATTCTTCGAGTTCGGCGGCGAGATGGCCCGGCCGTATTTCGGCACCAGTCTGTCGGTGGACGTGCAGGTCGCCCTCTGGGAAGCCATGGCCGCCCAAGGCTGCCACACCGTCGTGGACACCTGCGAAACCCGCAACATCCCGGCAATGAAACTGCACATCCGCATGGGCTACCACGAACAGGGGCGCATCACCCACGTCTACGGCCTGTTCGGCCGCTGGCGCTTCTACCGCGAAAGCCGCTATGAAGGCTCACGGCTGGATAAACTGCGCAAACCGGAGCCATCGGTGGTGAGTGCCGCGGCCCAGGCTTGATCAATCGTTAACGGTGTGGTGGCCATTCGGCCGCCATCGCGAGCGGGCTCACTCCTACAGTGGACGGGTGTCGTACACAAATCCTCTGTAGGAGTGAGCCTGCTCGCGATGGGTCCATCAGGCCTTGCTGGCGACCAGAGTGAAGCACAGCGGCATCTGCGTTGGCTGATTCAGGTACTGGTCGTACACCTCTTCCCGGTTCGAATGCGGGTATTCCTTGAAGTGCACGATGTTCAGCCCGGCCGCGATGGCGCCGCTGAAGATCGCGCCGAGGGTGTGCACGAACCAGTAGGACTTGGCCGCCTGCTGCTCGACCTTGCCGACGTAGACGATCGGTTCTTCCTGCACGAACGGCTCGGCGCGGAAGTAAGAAGTGGCGAGGCGGTACGGGTCTTCGCCGTCGGGGTCGACCATTTCCAGAAACGGATGGGTTTCGTAGATCACCAGTTTGCCGCCCGGTTTGAGGGTCGAGGCGACATGACGGAAGAACTCGCCGATATCGGGCATCCAGTTGAGGACGCCGATGGTGATCAGCGCCACGTCGAAGCGGCTGTGCAGTGAGGCCGGCAGATGATGGACATCAGCTTCGATAAATTCGGCGTTGTACGGCGAGCGCTGATTCAACTCGCGGGCCTGTTCGAGGAAGGCACTCGACTGATCGACCCCGACCACCGCTCGCGCGCCGAGAGCAAACAGCGACAGGCTTTCGCGGCCGTTATTACAACCCAGTTGAATCACCGCTTTGCCGTCCACACCGACCTGTTCCAGCAGGCCGCGCAAGGTGTCGTCGAGGCAGGAGAAATCAGCCTGTGACACGTCGTTCAACAGCGCTTGCCATTCCACCGACTCACGGTGATGGCGAGCGGAGTCGTTCCATGCCTGTCGATTGCTGTCGACGGCGGTTTTATTGTTGGGCACTTCCATGGCGCACTCCGGACGATGCTCGTGATTGAGCGGCCCCGAGTCTAAATCAGCCCGACAATCCGGGTTGTTGCGAACTTGTAAGCCCTCACACGCCCCCCTGTGGGAGCGGGCTTGCTCGCGAAGGCGTCGGTCCAGCCAA
>NZ_NQYG01000073.1:0-24360 GCF_002878485.1 Pseudomonas sp. AD21 | reverse complement strand
TTACCGCCGTGAAAGGGCGGTGTCCTAGGCCACTAGACGAAGGGGACGCAAACCCTTCTATACAACTGATCAACGCTTGGTGTTGATCGCTTCGAAGCCGGTGTGGCCAGGCTTCGAAGTGTAAATTGGTGGAGCTAGACGGGATCGAACCGTCGACCTCTTGCATGCCATGCAAGCGCTCTCCCAGCTGAGCTATAGCCCCTCATCGTTGATGTCATCGCTGAGGACGGGGCGAATCTTAAGGGCCTATCGAAAGCCTGTCAAACTTATTTTTGAAAAAAATCAAAGTTTTTTGTCGGCATAACAATCACTTACCGCCCTCCCCCCGAAAATCCGGAGGAAAAACGCCGAAGGCCGGAATCAATCGATCCCGGCCCTCGGCGGTTCCTGCAGAGTCAGACGTGCTTAGGCAATCGCGCCCAGCAGCTTTTCCCACTCTTTGTTTTCTTTCTTCGACACGCCGCCCAGCAGGTCAATCGCCTGACGCAGACGGAAACGCGTCAGGTCCGGCCCGAGGATTTCCATCGCATCGAGCACCGACACCGAACTTGCCTGACCGGTGATCGAGGCAAACATCAGCGGCATCGCGTCACGCAGCTTCAGCTCGAGGGACTCGACCACCGCCTGAATCGTTGCGGTGATGCTGTCCTTCTCCCACTGACGCAGGCTTTCGAGCTTCCACAGGATCAACTGCATCAGTTGGCGAACCTGATCGCCCGAAAGCTTCTTCGATTCGAACAGCTTGGCATCCGGGTTCACGCCACCGGCAAAGAAGAACCCGCCCAGCGGTGCAACCTGGCTGAAGGTTTCCACGCGGCCCTGCACCAGCGGCGCAATCTTCATCATGTATTCGGAGTTGAACGCCCACTTCTGCACACGTGCGGCGAACTCTTCCACCGGCAGATCACGCAACCACTGACCGTTGAGCCACGACAGCTTCTCGATGTCGAAGATCGGCCCGCCGAGCGATACGCGCTTGAGGTCGAAGTTGTCGACCATTTCCTGCAGCGAGAACTTCTCGCGCTCGTCCGGCATCGACCAGCCCATGCGGCCCAGATAGTTGAGCATCGCTTCCGGCATGAAGCCCATGCGCTCGTAGAAAGTCACCGAGGTCGGATTCTTGCGCTTGGACAGCTTGCTCTTGTCCGGGTTACGCAGCAGCGGCATGTAGCACAGCTCCGGTTGTTCCCAGCCGAAATACTCGTACAGCAGAATCAGTTTCGGTGCCGACGGCAGCCACTCTTCGCCGCGCAGCACGTGGGTGATGCCCATCAGGTGGTCGTCGACCACGTTGGCGAGGAAGTACGTCGGCAGACCGTCGGTCTTCATCAGCACTTGCATGTCCATGCGATCCCACGGGATCTCGACATCGCCACGCAGCATGTCCGGCACCACGCAGACGCCTTCGCTCGGCACCTTCATGCGGATCACGTGCGGTTCGCCAGCAGCCAGACGCGCGGCGACTTCTTCCTTGGACAGCAGCAGCGCGCGGCCGTCGTAACGCGGGGTTTCGCCACGCGCCATTTGTTCGGCGCGCATCTGGTCGAGTTCTTCTGCGGTGCAGAAGCACGGGAACGCGTGCCCCATGTCGACCAGTTGCTGGCAATACTTCTGATAGATATCGCCACGCTCACTTTGGCGGTACGGACCGTGCGGGCCGCCGACGTCCGGGCCTTCGCTCCAGTCGATCCCCAGCCAGCGCAGGGCGTCGAAGATCTGTTGTTCGGACTCGCGGGTCGAACGCAACTGGTCGGTGTCTTCGATGCGCAGGATGAACTCACCGCCATGCTGCTTGGCAAAGCAGTAGTTGAACAATGCGATGTAAGCGGTACCTACGTGGGGGTCCCCGGTAGGCGATGGCGCGATGCGAGTGCGGACGGTGGTCATGGCATGTCTCGAAAAGAATGAAAAGCAAAACAATCAAGCGGCGAATGGTAACAGGCGATACCCGCCCCGCTCCAGCGGGCAGGGCATTTAAGCCAAGTTTGCGTCTGTAACGCCCATAGAGCGCGGCGAATGGTCGAATATCAGCCGATGGCATTTACCGCTTATCGGCTTCGTGCCAGATTCGCCTCCTGATAACTTTCCTTACAATTCCTCGACTACAGTTTGCCCATGCCTGCCCAACTCAAGCGTCGCCTGTTTATTTTCCTGTTACTGGTTCTGTTGATCGCCGGGGGCTTCTTCGCCCATTGGTTTTTCAAGGGACGCTTTTATGAAAGCACCGACAACGCTTATGTCCAGGGCGAAATCACCCGCGTGTCGAGCCAATTGGGCGCGCGCATCGACGAAGTGCTGGTGCAGGACAATCAACACGTGGAAAAAGGCCAACTGCTGGTGCGCCTTGAACCCAATGATTTCCGCCTGGCTGTGGATCGCGCCAATGCGGCGCTCGCCACCCGCGAAGCCGAACGCCTGCAAGCCCAGAGCAAGCTGACCCAGCAATCGAGCCTGATCGCCGCCAGCGACGCACAAGTGGCGACCACCCAAGCCACCCTCGGCCGTTCGCAGATCGACTTGTCGCGCGCCGAAACCCTGCGCAAACCCGGTTATGTCTCTGAAGAGCGGGTCACCACCCTTTCCGCCGACACCCACATCGCCCGCTCGCAGGTTGCCAAGGCGCAGGCCGATGCACAGAGCCAGCGCCAGCAGGTCAATGCCCTCACCGCCGAAATCAAACGCCTCGACGCGCAGATCGCCAACGCCCGCGCCGACCTCGCCCAAGCCGAACTCAACCTGACCCGCAGCGAAATCCACGCGCCGATCAGCGGCCTGGTTGGCCAGCGCGCCGCGCGCAATGGTCAGGTGGTGCAGGCCGGTGCTTACTTGTTGTCGATCGTCCCGGACGAAGACATCTGGGTGCAGGCGAACTTCAAGGAAACCCAGATCGGCCACATGCTCCCCGGACAAAAAGCCGAGCTGACCTTCGATGCCTACAGCGACACCCCGATCGCAGCGCGGGTCGACAGCCTGTTTGCCGCCTCGGGTGCGCAGTTCAGCCTGCTGCCGCCGGACAACGCCACCGGCAACTTCACCAAAGTCGTGCAACGGATTCCGGTGAAACTGACGTTCAAGGCTGACAATCCGCTGCACGGCAAAATCCGCCCGGGCATGTCGGTCACCGCCACCGTGAACATCAAAGACGCCCCAGACAATGGCCGGTGATTCGCTGATCCGCCCGGTCGGCGAACCGACCCGGCGCGATTGGATTGCGGTGATGAGCGTGATGCTCGGCGCGTTCATGGCGGTGCTCGACATCCAGATCACCAACTCCTCCCTGAAAGATATTCAGGGCGCGCTGTCGGCGACGCTGGAAGAAGGCTCGTGGATTTCCACCTCGTACCTGGTCGCGGAAATCATCATGATCCCGCTGACCGCGTGGCTGGTGCAGTTGCTCTCGGCGCGGCGGCTGGCAGTGTGGGTGTCGCTGGGGTTTCTGGCTTCGTCCTTGCTGTGCTCGATGGCCTGGAGCCTCGAAAGCATGATCGTGTTTCGCGCCATGCAGGGCTTCACCGGCGGCGCGCTGATCCCGCTGGCGTTCACCCTGACCCTGATCAAACTCCCCGAACACCACCGCGCCAAAGGCATGGCGATGTTCGCCATGACCGCCACCTTCGCCCCGTCCATCGGCCCTACCCTCGGCGGCTGGCTCACGGAAAACTGGGGCTGGGAATACATCTTCTACATCAACATCCCGCCGGGGCTGATCATGATCGCCGGACTGATGTACGGCCTGGAAAAGAAAGAAGCGCACTGGGAACTGCTGAAGAGCACCGACTACACCGGCATCCTCACCCTCGGCATCGGCCTCGGGTGCCTGCAGGTGTTTCTTGAAGAAGGTCATCGCAAGGACTGGCTCGAATCGAACCTGATCGTGACCCTGGGCAGCATTGCCCTCATCAGCCTGATCACCTTTGTGATCGTGCAGGTTTCCAAGCCCAATCCGCTGATCAACCTCGGCATCCTGCGCAATCGCAATTTCGGCCTGTCGAGCATTTCCAGCCTGGGCATGGGTGTCGGGTTGTATGGGTCGATTTACCTGCTGCCGCTGTATCTGGCGCAGATCCAGAACTACAACGCCCTGCAGATCGGCGAAGTGATCATGTGGATGGGCGTGCCGCAGCTGTTCCTGATTCCGCTGGTGCCGAAGCTGATGCAGTTCGTCTCGCCAAAATGGCTGTGCACGCTGGGCTTCGGCTTGTTCGGGCTGGCGAGTTTTTCGTCGGGGGTGCTTAACCCGGATTTCGCCGGGCCGCAGTTCAATCAGATCCAGATCATCCGCGCACTGGGCCAACCGCTGATCATGGTGACCATTTCACTGATCGCCACGGCGTACATCCTGCCGCAGGACGCGGGGTCGGCGTCGAGCCTGTTCAATATTCTGCGTAACCTCGGCGGCGCGATCGGCATCGCCCTGCTCGCCACGCTGCTGGATGCACGCACCAAGACTTACTTCGATTACTTGCGTGAGGCGGTGGTGCCGACCAATCCGCAGGTGGCCGAGCGCCTGGCGTCGATGTCCGACCGGTTTGGCAGCGATACGGCGGCGCTGGGCAAGTTGAGCGAGATCGTTCATCAGCAGGCACTGATCATGGCCTACAACGATGCGTTTCACTTTGTCGGGATTGCGCTGGGGATCAGCATGTTGGCGATTTTGCTGACCAAAAAACTGCCGCAAGGATTGAAGGCTGGTGAATCCCACTAACTGCAACTGATCGTTCCCATGCTCCGCGTGGGAATGACTCCGGTGACGCTCTGCGTCACAGCGGACGCGGAGCGTCCGGGGCTGCATTCCCACGCAGAGCGTGGGAACGATCATCCTTACACAGCCAAAAGCCGCTCACGCAGTTTGGCAATCTCATCACGCATTTGCGCCGCCGCTTCAAACTCCAGATCCCGCGCCAGCTGATACATCTTCTCTTCCAGCGCCCGAATACGTTTGGTGATTTCACTCGGCGAACGCAGTTCGGCTTCGTACTTGGCGTTTTCTTCGGCAGCCTTGGCCATGCCCTTGCGCTTCTTGCTGCGCGAGCCCGGCACGGTGGCGCCTTCCATGATATCGGCGACGTCCTTGAACACACCTTTGGGGGTGATGCCGTTTTCCAGGTTGAAGGCGATCTGCTTGTCGCGACGACGCTCGGTTTCGCCGATCGCCCGCTCCATCGAGCCGGTGATACGGTCAGCGTAGAGAATCGCCCGGCCATTGAGGTTCCGTGCCGCGCGGCCAATGGTCTGGATCAGCGAACGCTCGGAACGCAGGAAGCCTTCCTTGTCGGCATCGAGGATCGCCACCAGCGACACTTCCGGCATGTCCAGGCCTTCGCGCAGCAGGTTGATCCCCACCAGCACATCGAAGGTGCCCAGGCGCAGGTCGCGGATGATCTCGACCCGCTCGACGGTGTCGATGTCCGAGTGCAGATAACGCACGCGCACACCGTGATCGGCGAGGTAATCGGTGAGGTCTTCGGCCATGCGCTTGGTCAGCGTGGTAACCAGCACCCGCTCCTCAACCGCTACGCGCTTGGTGATTTCCGAGAGCAGGTCATCGACCTGGGTCAGCGCCGGACGCACCTCGACTTGCGGATCGACCAGACCGGTCGGGCGCACCACTTGCTCGACCACACGCCCGGCGTGCTCGGCCTCGTAGTTTCCCGGCGTCGCCGAGACGAAAATGGTCTGCGGGCTGACCCCTTCCCATTCATCAAAGCGCATCGGCCGGTTGTCCAGCGCCGACGGCAGACGGAAACCGTATTCCACCAACGTCTCTTTACGCGAGCGGTCGCCCTTATACATCGCGCCGACTTGCGGCACGCTGACGTGGGATTCGTCAATCACCAGCAAGGCGTCGGCCGGCAGGTAATCGTAGAGCGTTGGTGGCGCGGCACCGGCCGGGCGTCCGGACAAGTAGCGCGAGTAGTTTTCGATGCCGTTGCAGTAACCCAGCTCGAGAATCATCTCCAGATCGAAACGGGTGCGCTGCTCCAGGCGCTGGGCCTCCACCAGTTTGTTATTGCTGCGCAGGTATTCGAGGCGCTCCTGCAATTCAACTTTGATGTGTTCGATAGCGTCGAGCAGGGTTTCGCGCGGCGTCACATAGTGGCTCTTCGGGTAGAAGGTGAAGCGCGGCATCTTGCGGATGACTTCGCCGGTCAACGGGTCGAACGCGGAAATGCTCTCCACTTCATCGTCGAACAGCTCGATGCGGATCGCTTCCAGATCGGATTCGGCCGGATAGATGTCAATCACGTCGCCACGCACACGGAACGTCGCCCGGGCGAAATCCATGTCGTTGCGGGTGTATTGCAAGTCGGCCAGACGCCGCAGCAATGCGCGCTGATCGAGTTTGTCGCCGCGATCGACGTGCAACACCATCTTCAGATAGGTTTCCGGGCTGCCCAAGCCGTAGATGCACGACACCGTGGTGACGATGATCGCGTCCTTGCGTTCGAGCAACGCCTTGGTCGCGGACAGGCGCATCTGCTCGATGTGATCGTTGATCGACGCGTCCTTCTCGATGAAGGTGTCGGACGAAGGCACATAGGCTTCAGGCTGGTAGTAGTCGTAGTAAGACACGAAGTATTCGACGGCGTTGTTCGGGAAAAACGCCTTGAACTCACCATAAAGCTGCGCGGCGAGGGTTTTATTCGGCGCCAGCACCAGCGTCGGGCGCTGCACTTGCGAGATGACGTTGGCGATGCTGAAGGTCTTGCCCGAGCCGGTCACACCGAGCAGCGTCTGGTGCGCCAGCCCGGCTTCGATGCCCTCGACCAGTTGGCGAATGGCTTGCGGCTGATCGCCGGCGGGCTCGAAGCGGGTGACTAGCTGGAATTCGGACATACACACCTCTGGGATCGCGGCTCGCGCAGAAAACAGTCGAGTCACGGGGATGACCGCAAACGACCGTTGTCGCCCAAGGAAAAACGAAGATTGTGCTCAATGTGGAGTCGATTGCCTCACCTTTCAAGGCAAACGTCCTACATCCGGTAAAGTCTGCGACAAGACCAATCGACTAACGGTCAAAAAATAATCGGAAAAACTTGGCCGAAAAACCTAATCGCCTGTCGCCATTGCTCAGTGATGGCCTCTATACTAGCTCCCCGTTTGTGCACCGCTCTAGTGCATTCGGCTGGAGCGCCACACGTCCCTCCATTATCCATTCAGAGCCGCCGTAATAATGAGCCTGTTCTCCGCTGTCGAAATGGCACCCCGCGATCCAATCCTGGGCCTCAACGAAGCATTCAACGCCGATACCCGGACCACCAAGGTCAACCTGGGCGTCGGTGTGTACTGCAACGAAGAGGGGCGAATTCCCCTGCTGCGCGCCGTGATCGAAGCCGAAACCATTCGCGCTGCTCAGCACGCCTCCCGTGGCTACCTGCCGATCGACGGCATCGCGGCCTACGACCAGGCGGTGCAAAAGCTGCTGTTCGGTAACGACTCGCCGCTGATCGCTGCCGGTCGGATCGTCACCACTCAGGCCGTCGGCGGAACCGGCGCACTGAAAATCGGTGCCGACTTCCTCAAGCAACTGCTGCCGAACGCCGTCGTGGCGATCAGCGACCCGAGCTGGGAAAACCACCGCGCGCTGTTCGAAACCGCCGGCTTCCCGGTGCAGAACTACCGTTACTACGACGCCGCCAGCCACGACGTGAACCGTGCCGGCATGCTCGAAGACCTCAACGCCCTGCCGAACGGCTCGATCGTTATCCTGCACGCCTGCTGCCACAACCCGACCGGCGTCGACCTGACCCCGGCGGACTGGAACAACGTGCTCGAAGTGGTGAAGGCCAAAGGTCACGTGCCGTTCCTCGACATGGCTTACCAGGGTTTCGGCGACGGCATCGACGAAGACGCCGCAGCTGTGCGTCTGTTCGCTGAGTCCGGCCTGACGTTCTTCGTCTCGAGCTCGTTCTCCAAGTCGTTCTCGCTGTACGGCGAGCGCGTTGGCGCCCTGTCGATCGTCAGCGAGTCGAAAGAAGAAAGCGCGCGCGTGCTGTCGCAGGTCAAACGCGTGATCCGCACCAACTACTCCAACCCGCCGACCCACGGTGCAAGCATCGTCGCCGCTGTGTTGAACAGCCCGGAACTGCGCGCCCAGTGGGAAGCCGAACTGGCTGAAATGCGTCTGCGCATTCGTGGCATGCGCGAGCAGATGGTTGCCCTGCTGGCCGAAAAAGCCCCGCAGCGTGACTTCAGCTTCGTCGGCCGTCAGCGCGGGATGTTCTCCTACTCCGGCCTGACCACTGAACAAGTGCATCGCCTGCGTAACGAGTTCGGCATCTACGCCCTGGACACCGGCCGCATCTGCGTGGCCGCGCTGAACCAGAGCAACATCAAAGCGGTAACGGATGCGATCGTTCAGGTCATCTGATTGCGCTTTGCAATGAGAAACGGGAAGCCCTGGGGCTTCCCGTTTTTTATTTGTCCGAATGAACGCTGCTTAACCTCTAGACTGCACATAAATCCCATTGTAGGAGTGAGCCTGCTCGCGATGGCGTCTCGTCAGGCTCATCATCACTGTCTGACACACCGCTATCGCGAGCAGGCTCACTCCTACAGGTTAATGTGTACACCTCAGAATTTTGTGAGAAACCCAATGAAAAACGACAACCTGCGCGCCGACCGTGACGATCTGGATGATTTCATCCCCCGCGCATCGGCCAAACGCGAAAAAAGCCTGGTGCTGCAAGTCGCAGCAGGGGTGTTTCTCGGTGGCCTGGCCCTGTGGCTGGTGCAACTGGCCGCCACGGCGGCTTACGCCAAGTTGCTGCTAGGCACGATCACCTTCGGCAGTTAAGCCAGCTCGCTCGCGCGCTGACTGGCCGCATCGTCATAAGCGACGTATAGCGATTCGGCGATCTGGCTTTTTATCGCCTTGGTGCTTTCCAGGCCCAGCACAAACCCTTCGGCCTTGCCGCCAGCACGGTTCAATTCTTCAGTGGTGCTGGCCTGAGTGATCGCGTCGAAGAGTTTCTCGGCGTGCGGGCCGACCCCTTTGGGCAGGCTGATTTGCGCGATGCTCATGCGAACACCTCGTCTGGACGGGAAACGAGAACGGATTGATTCATGGCGCGTACCTTTTCGGCGAATGGCCGGCAGCGCGTGTGACCACTTCCGGGCGACCATGGTAGACGTATGAGGCGGTTCTGGTAATCGCTAATCACTGACAAATCACCGTCCGTCCTGATAAAACCAGAAACTTCACACCCAATGCTTGACTTCTCTTTTTGAATCAGTAACATACGCACCAATTCCGCAATAGCTCAGTTGGTAGAGCAAATGACTGTTAATCATTGGGTCCCTGGTTCGAGTCCAGGTTGTGGAGCCAAATAGCAAAGCCCCTGAATCGAAAGATTCAGGGGCTTTTTTGTGGATGATCGAAAATCCGCTGCAAAACGAACAAGGCCGATCTGTCTCCAGATCGGCCTTTTTCATGCCATCAGCGGTCAGACGTGTTCGCCGCTCTTCATCTGCGTCTTCGGCGCACCGTGACCATGGTCATGATCCGAATCGACCTCGATCACCGGCACTTCCTTGCCATCGCAATCATGCAGCTTGCCGTCACTGAAGTAATCGCCTTCACGCAGCGCCGCCAGATCGCGATAGCGCAGGGTCCGCTCTTCCGCTGCGGCAAACACCGACTGCTGATCCGAGTTGCCGGCGGTGAAGTGGTTGAAGGTCAGGTTCAGCACGATCGCCATGATCGCCGACGAGCTGATGCCCGAATGGAAAATGGTCGCGAACCAGCTTGGGAAATGATCGTAGAAGTTCGGCGCGGCAATCGGGATCATGCCGAAGCCGATCGACGTCGCGACGATGATCAGGTTGACGTTGTTGCGGTAATCCACCTTCGACAGCGTGCGGATGCCGCTCGCTGCCACTGTGCCGAACAGCACAATACCGGCACCGCCGAGCACCGAGGTCGGCACCGCCGCAATCACCCGTCCCATGAACGGCAGCAGGCCGAGAATCACCAGGAAGATACCGCCAGTGGCCACCACATAACGGCTCTTGATCCCGGTCACTGCCACCAGCCCGACGTTCTGGGCGAACGCGCTTTGGGTGAACGAACCGAAGATCGGCGCAAACATGCTCGACAGCATGTCTGCGCGCAGTCCGTTACCGAGGCGCTTGGAGTCGACCTTGGTGCCGATGATTTCACCGACCGCCAGGATGTCTGCCGAGGTTTCCACCAGGGTCACCATGACCACGATGCACATCGACAGGATGGCGGCGAAGTGGAAGGGCGGCATGCCGAAGGGGAACGGTGTCGGGAAGCCGAACATCGGCCCTTGAGCGACACCGGAGAAGTCGGCCATGCCGAGGAACACCGCCAGCACCGTACCGATCACCATGGCCAACAGGATCGACAGGCGCGAGATGGTCGAACTGCCGACCTTGCTCAGCAGCAACACCAGCACCAGCGTTACCGCCGCCAGACCGATGTTCTGCATGCTGCCGAAGTCCGGCGCGTGACTGTTGCCACCCATGGCCCAGCGCGCGGCCACCGGCATCAGCGTCAGGCCGATGGTGGTGATCACGATGCCGGTCACCAGCGGCGGGAAGAACTTGGTGATGCGCGAGAACACCGGCGTGATCAATAAGCCGATCAACGACGCGGCAATTACCGCCCCCAGCACCGACTGAAAGCCGCCCTCCCCGCCACTGCTGACGATTGCGACCATGGTCGCCACACCCGAGAACGACACGCCCTGCACCAGCGGCAACTGACAGCCAAAAAACGGTAGACCCAGGGTTTGCAGCAGTGTCGCCAGCCCCCCCGCAAACAATGAAGCAGCAATCAACAAACCAATGTCCGCCGGCGACAGGCCGGCCGCCTGACCGATGATCAGTGGCACCGCGACGATACCGCCATACATCGTCAGAACATGTTGCAGGCCGTAAGCCATATTCGCGCCGACCCCGAGATTTTCGTCCTCGGGCCGTTGGTGTGAAACATGGGGCGTTTTCATGTTGGGGGGTTCCCTGGTTTTTGTTATGCGCACACTGTATTCAATACTCGTGACAAATGTCCATAGAGTTGTATACAACTTGCCGGTCACATAATGGATAGGTAGCCACCCAACCTTCTATCTCGCCACCTCCATCTCCCACAAATCCGGCAACACATCCCCTCCTGCCCCCGTTTTTATCGCACCAGGCTGAAGTGTTCATGGCGACCAGCGGTGCATGAGCGCTCTTTTTATACATATAAATTATGCATAATTAAGCCATTCGAAATTCAGTTCGACAAAAGCAAGAACGCAGCCAACAAACTCAAGCACAGGGGCGTCAGCCTTGCCGAGACCGAGCCGGTCTTTCACGACGAACGCGCCCTGACGGATTGAGGACAACGACCATGACGAACAGCGCTGGATCACCCTCGGTCTCGATGGCAAAGGGCGTTTGCTGGTGGTTGCGTACAGTTATCGCGAAGCCAATGTCGTTCGAATCATTTCTGCACGTGTCGCTACACCGAGCGAATGTTGCGCTTACTTTCTGGAGGCTTGACCGATGAAAGATGAATATGACTTCTCGCAGGGCAAACGCGGCGCTCTGGCGCCCAACAAGGGCAAGACCCGCATCACCATCATGCTCGACGACGCCGTCATCGAAGCCGCCCGCAGCGTGGCGGAAAATGAAGGGTTCGGTTATCAGACGGTCATCAACAACACCTTGCGCCACGCCCTGCTGGAGGCTGAAAGCAAACCGCAGCAGCCCGACGTGCCGCACGCCGGGCATTTCAAGCAGGGGATTACCGCCGCCGACCTCAAGAGTCTGGAAAAAAAGCTGTCGGCGGCGGTCGGGGAAATCCGCCGGGTTCTGGAGCCGGAAGCCAAGCCCTGAAATCAGACGGGCACGAGCATCCGCGCCAGCGACTGGCGCACCTGTGGCTGGTCAGGCAGACGCAGATCGAACTCTTGCTCCAGCACTTCAATCAGTTCATCGACATCCGCCACTTCGCGCCGCTCACTCTCGGCGCCCATGTGATGAATCGCGAAGCTGCCGTTGTTCAGTGTCCGACGCCAGCCATCGCCAGTACGCGCGACCATCAACCGCTTGGCAAACGGTGACTCGGGATGGGTCGAGACATACCAGTTGCCGAGGGTGTAATCGATATCTTCCTGGCGTTGCAGATCAAACAGGTACATCGACCGCCACTCGCCCGCGACATCGGCGCGCAGCATGTAGCCGTCGGCCTGTTTTTCGATGCGATAGGACTCGTGCGGCGTCGGCTGTGCATCCTCGATATCGAGCAGCAGCGGCGCGGTCGGCACCATGCCGCCGAAGCCGACATCGGTGATGTAGCGCTCGCCATCGATGATCACCAGACTCAAGCGATGGGTGCGCGCCGTCCACGTGCCTTCGGGCTGCGCCAGCACCACGCGCCCCGAGATGCCACGCGCCTCGAAGCCCAATTCCAGCAACAACGTCAGAAACAGATTGTTCAGTTCGTAGCAGTAGCCACCACGGCCACCGTTCAGGACTTTTTGCTCGACCGATGCCAGATCGATCAGCACCGGCGCGCCCGTGATCGTCGACAGGTTCTCGAAGGCAAAGACCCCGGTATGGCGCAACTGCAATTGCCGCAGGGTTTCCAGGGTCGGTGCCGGTGGGGCATCGAACCCCAGGCGTTGCAGGTACAACGCCGGATTCGCCAGACGTGGCTCGCTCATTGCTCAGTCCTTTTGCATGTGGCCGCGGATCGCTGCGCCGATGGCCGACATGTATACGGGATTGCCCCCTGAGTCCGACAATTGATTTCGCCAATCACCGCTACCGACGTTTGCGTGAACCGATGCGAATCCAGGTCGGGGCATGGTCGCTGGCATGTGGCTCATTGCGTACCCACGCATCTACCCCAGCCTCGTGTAGATACGGACTGAGTGCCGGGTTAAGCAGCAGATGATCGATGCGCAGGCCGGAGTTGGTTTGCCAGTGCTGGCGGAAATAATCCCAAAACGTGTAGAGGCGATCGTCGGGATACAGGTGTCGCAGCGAATCGCTCCAGCCCTGCGCCAGCAAGCGTTGATAACACTCGCGGCTCTCGGGTTGCAGCAACGCATCCTTGAGCCAGGAGCGCGTATTGTAGATGTCCATGTCGGTAGGCACCACGTTGTAATCACCGGCCAGCACCACCGGATGATCGCTGCTTTGCAGGTCTTTCGCGTAGCGGATCAAGCGCTCGAACCAGGCCAGTTTGTAGTCGAATTTGGGTCCCGGTTGCGGGTTGCCGTTGGGCAGGTACAGGCACCCGACCAGCACACCGTGCACCGCCGCCTCCAGATAGCGGCTGTGCTTATCCTCGGGGTCGCCCGGCAAACCACGGCGGCTTTCCAGCGGTTGCGCATCGCGGGCGAGGATCGCCACCCCGTTCCATGACGCCTGACCCTGCCAGGTCGCGCCGTAACCCGCCGCCTCCAATTCGGCAACAGGGAATGCACTGTCCACCGACTTGAGTTCCTGCAGGCACGCGATGTCCGGCTGCTCGCGCTTGAGCCATTCCAGCAGGTTCGGCAGCCGCGCACGCAAGCCGTTGACGTTGAAGGTGGCGATCCGCAGGTTTTTCATCGTCCAGGCTCCGGCAAACAACGTGTGAAGATTGTGACCTTGGGCTGACGACGGTGGTTGCATCGGATCATCCGGCTGCGGCCTAATAGGCGCTCGCCACCCGCCCGATCTGCCGAGACCTGCACCCATGCTCACCACGCTGCAAGGCCCGCGCCTCCTCCTGCGCCCGCTTCAGTACAGCGACGCCAACGCCCTGCTCCACGCGGCCGCCGACGGCGAGCTGTGGAACCTCACCGTCACCGTGGTGCCGTCTGCGAGCACCGTCGACAGCTACCTGAAAAAGGCCCTCGACGGCCGCGACGCCGGCACGGTCATGCCGTTTGTGATTGTGTTGAAGGACAACGGCGAAGTGATCGGCTCGACCCGTTTCTGGAAGATCGATCCGCTCAATCGCAAACTGGAAATCGGCAGCAGTTGGATCGCCGCGCGCTGGCAGAAATCCTTCGTCAACACCGAAGCCAAGTACCTGATGCTGCGCCATGCCTTCGAGGTGCTCGACTGCGTGCGGGTGCAGTTCACCACGGACGAGAACAACCAGAAATCGCGCGACGCGATCCTGCGCCTCGGTGCGCAGCAGGAAGGCATCGTGCGCCACGAGCGGATCATGCCGGACGGGCGCAAGCGCAACTCGGTGCGCTTCAGCATCATCGATGACGAGTGGCCGCAGGTGCGCCTGGCGCTGGAGCAGAAACTGGCGGACGAGCGACGCTGAGGTTCGTTAACCGCTCGTCAGCCAATCGGCACCAACCGCGACCGGTGTCAGACCAAATTCAGGTAACCGACCCTTTCTGGAGACGTACCATGACAATGCACACACTCACCTCTTTGTTGCTCGCCGGCCTGCTCGCCAGCGCCTCGGCCGCCAGCTTTGCGGCGAACGACAGTTCCGCCACCTCCGGCACCAACCCCGACGTCAACAAAAGCACGCCCAAGCCACCGGACAACACCCCGGGCGCGCCTGCCGGCAGTAACGGCGCTGGCAGTCCCGGTTCTGGCAACGGCACCGGCACCAACGGCGGCGCCATGGGATCGGGCTCGGGCGCTGGCGGCGGAACCGGTGCGGCAGGCGGCGGGACTGGCGGCGCGGGCGGTGGCTCGGGCAGCTGAATGAACCGGCGTGATGGTTGGTAGTTAGACATGAAACTGTGGCGACGGCGGCTCGCTCGCTCGCTCGCCACAGTTGATCGCGAAAACCTCAGCGATCCGAACGCATCAACTCGGCAACCTCCGCCTCCAGCGACAACACCGCCGCGCGATTGCGTCCGGCATTCTTCGCCTGATACAACGCCGCGTCGGCCCGCTGGATAAATACTTCCAGGCTGTCATTGCCGCGGGGAATAAACGAGTAACAGCCCAGACTCACCGTCAGATACCCGGTCGGCGAACCGCTGTGGGTGATGCGCTTGTCCATCACGCTGCGGCGAATCTGCCCGGCAATCGCCAGCACGCCGTTGATGTCAGTGTCCGGCAGCAGCACCGCGAATTCCTCGCCACCATAACGCACTGCCAGATCGGCTTTACGCTGACAGCAACTCTTCAACGCCAGGGCCACCTGAGTCAGGCAATGGTCGCCCGCCACATGGCCGTAGGCATCGTTGTAGCGTTTGAAGAAATCGATATCGAGCATGATCAGGCCGACCGGACTCGACTGCCGCGCGCCACGGGCAAATTCGATCTCCAGTGAGCGCTCGAACAGTCTCCGATTGGCCAGCCCCGTCAGGCTGTCATGGGTTGCGATCTGCTCCAGCGCCCGTTGCGCCTTGCGCAGGTTCTTCTCGATGCGCTCGCCGTCGCGCACCTGATGAATGAACACCCAGCCAAACAAGCCAACGCCAAGGATCACCAGCGCGACGATCACGCTGGACTGAAAGGCCCGCTCATACCAACCCTTGAGAATCGTGTCGCGCGATGACGCCGCCGCGACTACCAGCGGGTACGAGCCCAACTGCCGATAACCGTACAAACGCACCACGCCATCGACCACTGAGCGGATCATCGCGGTGCCGGCGGGGGCTTCGGGCAGCAGTTTCTGGTAAATCTTGCCTTGCGCCAGCGACGAACCGATCAGGCTTTCGTCAAACGGCCGCCGCGCCAGCAGGGTGCCGTCCTTGAGTCCGAGGAACATGATGCCGTTGTCATCGAGGCTGAAGCTTTTGAAGAACCGGTCGAAGTACGCCATCTTGATCCCGGCCATCAGCACGCCCTGAAAATTGCCGTCGCGGTCGTTGATGCGTTTCGAGATCGGGATGATCCACTCGCCATTCTCGCGGCTGCGAATCGCCCGGCCGATGTGCGCCACGGTGGAAACGTTCTGCTGGTGAAACTTGAAGTATTCGCGGTCGACCACGCCGTCGCCACGGGGCAAGTCGGGAAACGAGGTAATCACCCACTGCCCCTCGCGGTCGAACAGGAACATGCCGTGCAGTTGTTCCAGTTGCTGCACCCGACGGGCGAAGGTTTTTTGCAGACGCGGTCGTTGCGCGGCGCCGTAACCATCGTCCTCGACCCAATCGGCCAGACTGGTGAGCACCAGGTCGGCGGCCAGAAAGGTGTCTTCGGCCTGCTGCGCCATGGCCCGGGTCAGGTTGGTGGAGGCGATCTGCGCGTTTGCCAGATCCTGGCGCCGCGTCTGCTCCAGTTGCAAATAGAGCAAGCCGGACAGGCACAGGCACACCGCAACGATGAACAACGCTGCCGCCTTGCGCAGCGGCAAGCGTTTAAGCGTGCCGGGAGTCTGATGCGGGTCGTGAATGGGGATTGGCAAAAACGTGTCCTGGGCAGGTACGACAGGGGCCGCAGCCCGAAACCCTTACTTTTCGTGAGCGTAGCCCACCGGAATGCGCACGGCAAACCAGCAGCGCCAACACATTCCTGCCCAGTTGTATCGGCGCGTGAGGGATTTGGATGACCTCACGCGTCGATTTATTTTTCAGTTCTGGTGTTGTGTGTAATCAACGCGACGGCGGCACCCGAATATCCCCCGCCCGGCACTGGGTCTTCACGCCCTTGCCGCAGGCGCCGAACTGCAGATCCTTGCCCATGCACACCCGCACTTCCGACAGTTCCGGACCGCTGCAGACTACCGCGATACCATCCGCTGGAATCCCCGGGTTGGCCTTGCGGAAAAGGTCGGCGATTTCCTGGGCTTCAAAGTAGTAGGAGCTGCTGAACGGTTGCAGCTCTTGGGGGATTTTCACCGCGCCGACGGCTTTGTCCGCTTCATCCAGATAACCCATCGCACCCAGACCGCTGCAGGTACCGTGCTTGGACCATTCGTGGTCGAGCAGTTTCTTGGTCGGGAACAGCGTCAGGCCCTTGCTGGTTTCCGCCGCCGTCAGCATGGTCAGCGGTGGGCAGGATTCCGGCCAGCCACCGTTGGCATATTGCGGCCACAAACCGTGCAGCACGAAGCCGTAGCCCTTGCCGGAACATTGCACGTCATCTTTATGGGTCAGGCAGAACGTCGGTGACCAGGACAACGTCAGCAGGTAGTAATCGAACTGCCCCGCCACCGCCTCCGTTTGCACTTTGCTGGCGTGCGACTGACGCGCCGAACTCAGGCCGATGCTACCGGCCGTCAGCGCGATCAGCGCCAGAATTGTAAACAGCTTTTTCATGTACCCGCTCCTTGGGACGCCTGCGTCCGTGGTTTTCGATCCTGGCCAGGCTGGCCAGCGCTGATTTCGACACGCTTGTGTTGCAAGCGCATGACGCAAGGCAACGCCGTACGCCGTTGAAAGGTCTACGATTAACAGGCAGACATCAAACCAAGGGATCCGAAATGAGTAAAGCAGACGAACTGGCCGCCAAACTCAAGCAAACCCGGCATACCCACGCGGATGCCGCGCTGGAGATCGATTGCTGGCCGGCGCAGGTCTACGATCTGTACCACCGCATCGAGGCCTGGCTGCAGCCAGTCACCGAAGTCGGCCTGAAAATCCGCCGCAATCCGACCCACGTTTGCGAAAGCTCGCCCGATGGCGAAAGCCACGATTACGCGATCGACCAATTGGTGATAGAGGCCAACCAACAAACCCTGACATTTGATCCCATCGCGCGTTTTACCGAGGACGGCGCCGGGCGCGTGCAGATCACCCTGCCCGAGCGCAACACCTATCTGCTGCGCACCGTCGATGAACACCACGAAAGTCATTGGTGGTTGCAGACGGTGGAAACCGGTCAGGAGCTGGATGCCATCGCGCTGACCGAAAACAACCTGTTGCAGGTGGTGCAGGAAGGACTGGGGCTTTAGGTACTCTCTGCCACCATCAAGACTGAGTGCTCGATCCGCCACACTCAACGGCCAGATTTCCTAAAGGATTCTGGCCGCTTGTCGTTACAGGACCACTAGTCCAACCCATTGGAAAACCTGACCGCATGGATGCTTTGACCGTAACGCCGCTTACGCAATTCTTTAAACGCAATTTCAAACGGGTTCTTGATTACTGGAGCCAGATCACCGTCACGCTGGGCCTCCTTGGTGCAGGCCTGGCGATCCTTGGGCTGTATATCTATACCCGTGCGATTGGTCGTACAGATCTTTTCCTGCCGAGTATCGATGCCAAATCGGTGCTTGCCATCTGGCTGCAATTAATTGTGCTGATCATGATCGGCTATCTGGTCGTACTCTCCGCCAGCGCTTGTTTTTACGGCATCACGGTGTCGATGTTCGATAAAGTACCCAAAAAACACAATCGAATCGCTAGTTGGCTGCTACTTCCTCTGTGCTCTGGCTTTTTTACTTTTACTATTCTACTTTTCATTTTTCCTGAAAGATTCAGTGCCGGGATTTCGATGCTGACAGTCTTTTTGGTAACCCTGCTCGCCTACTCCGCGCTTTTCCTGTTCAAACCCTTTCGAAAAATCTTCAACCAAAACACCGAAAAAATGCTGGGCTGGGAGAAAAATTTCTTTCGACTCCTTATCGGTAGCATCGTCGGCCTTGCCGTTCTCTTCGCTTCACTCCCGACCTTATTAATTCTCTCGACTTACGTCGGCGAAGATAACGCTGACGCAGTAATGGTCGTCGGATTACTCTGCTTAGGCACACTCGTTTTGAGCCTCGTTCCGGTTTTCATTTTTTACATCAGTAAAGGTCATGTCTTTGCGCGTATCGCTTATGGCATCGCAACAGCACTGGTGCTGTTCAGCGCGTTTCTTCTTCTATCACCTGGAGCAATGCCAAGCATCACCTACGCAGCCGCCGGAAACCTGGCTATCCGTCAAATGCCGGCGCGTTTCATTCTGGATGAAAGCATCAGCCTCGGCGACGTAGATAACAGAGAGTGGCGAACCAGACTCAATGAAAAGAAAAAGGTCGAAGTCACGGCGTTTCCATTGTTCGCCTTCGGCGACATCTTGCTGTTGTGCAGCAGAGATTTGTTGCGCTTGAACCTGTATGACCTGCCTCGCTACACAGGTTTCTGCATTGCCACACGCAACAGCAAGGTGACCCAGAAACCGTTGCGCCCCGGACTTGCACGTGCGCTCACCTGGCAACAGCGCGCTGAACACGTCGTGGGCTGGGAGCACTTGCGCTCAGCTGTTTTAAAACCCATTCACGCATCATCACGAGCGCTGGAATTCAAACGCTTGAGTGAGCAGACAGCTGAACCTGTCAAAACTGTAATCCCCCTCTCAGCCAACTGAAAGCCAGCGCTGGTTAGCCTCCCCGTCATGTGTCAAACGGGGACTTCCAGCGCATGCCTTCCACCACTTCAAGACGCACCTTCGTCAAAGGCCTCGCCGCCAGCGGCCTGCTCGGCGGCCTCGGCCTGTGGCGCGCGCCGGTCTGGGCGCTAAGCGAATCGGGGCAGATCAACCAACCGAGCGGCAGCGAGTTCGAGCTGTTCATCGGCGAAACCCCGGTCAACTTCACCGGCAGCCCACGCACCGCGCTGACCATCAACGGCAGTCTGCCCGGCCCGCTGCTGCGCTGGCGCGAGGGCGATACGGTGACGCTGCGGGTGCGCAACCGGCTCAAGGACAGCACCTCGATTCACTGGCACGGCATCCTGCTGCCGGCCAACATGGACGGCGTGCCGGGCCTGAGTTTCCATGGCATCGAACCGGGTGGCGTGTACGTCTACCAGTTCAAGGTGCGGCAGCACGGCACCTACTGGTATCACAGCCATTCCGGGTTGCAGGAACAGGCCGGAGTCTACGGGCCGCTGGTGATCGACGCCAAGGAACCGGAGCCGTTCCAGTACGACCGCGACTACGTGGTGATGCTCAGCGACTGGACCGACGAAGCCCCGGCCAGCCTGATGAAGACCCTGAAAAAGCAGTCCGACTACTACAACTACCACAAGCGCACCGTCGGCGATTTCATCGACGACGTCAGCGAAAAAGGCTGGAGCGCCACCGTCGCCGACCGCACCATGTGGGCCGAAATGAAGATGAACCCTACCGACATCGCTGACGTCAGTGGCGCGACCTACACCTTCCTGATCAACGGCCACACCCCCGACTCCAACTGGACCGGGCTGTTTCGCCCCGGCGAAAAACTGCGCCTGCGCCTGATCAACGGCTCGGCCATGACCTATTTCGATGTGCGCATTCCCGGACTGAAAATGACCGTGGTCGCGGCGGACGGCTTGCACGTCAAACCGGTCAGCGTCGATGAGCTGCGCATCGCGGTGGCGGAAACCTACGACGTGATCGTCGAACCCGCCGCCGAGGCCCACACCCTGTTCGCCCAGGCCATGGACCGCACCGGTTACGCCCGCGCCACCCTGGCAACGCGTGCCGGTTTGTCAGCCCCGGTGCCTGCGCTGGACCCACGTCCGTTGGTGACCATGGACGACATGGGCATGGGCGGTATGGATCACGGCTCGATGGACATGAGCGACATGGCGGGCATGGATCACTCGGCGATAGGCCCGATGCAATCCCACCCCGCCAGCGAGAAAGACAATCCGCTGGTGGACATGCAAGCCATGAGCACCACCCCCAAACTCGATGACCCTGGCCTCGGTCTGCGCAACAACGGTCGCCGCGTGCTGACCTACGCCGACCTGCGCAGCACCTTCGAAGACCCGGACGGCCGCGACCCCGGCCGCACGATTGAGCTGCACCTGACCGGGCACATGGAGAAATTCGCCTGGTCGTTCAACGGCATCAAGTTCTCCGACGCCGAGCCGCTGCGCCTCAAGTACGGCGAGCGCATTCGCCTGGTGTTGGTCAACGACACAATGATGACCCACCCCATCCACCTGCACGGTATGTGGAGCGATCTGGAAGACCAAAACGGCAACTTCCAGGTGCGCAAACACACCATCGACATGCCGCCCGGCACCCGCCGCAGTTACCGGGTGACAGCCGATGCATTGGGCCGCTGGGCCTATCACTGCCATCTGCTCTATCACATGGAAATGGGCATGTTCCGCGAAGTGCGGGTGGAAGAATGAAGGGGCCGATCATGACTCGAATCGCAGCGTTCTGCGTGTTGCTCATCGGCACAGGCGCCATGGCGGCCAACGACATGCCGGGCATGGATCACAGCCAGATGCCCGGCATGGATCACTCGATGCAAAGCATGGACGACGGCATGATGCAGCCACCCGCGCCGACTGAAAGCCGCACGCCGATCCCGGTGCTGACCGACGCCGACCGCGCCGCCGTGTTCGTCAGTCCCGGCGGCCATCAGGTGCATGACAGTGCAATCAACACGTACTTCCTTGCCGACAAACTCGAATGGCAGGACGCCGATGACGGCAGCACGCTGGCCTGGGATCTGTCTGGCTGGATCGGCGGCGACATCGATCGCCTGTGGCTGCGTTCGGAAGGCGAACGCAGCAACGGCAAGACCGAGGACGCCGAGATCCAGGCCTTGTGGGGCCACGCCATTTCACCGTGGTGGGACGTGGTCAGCGGCGTGCGCCAGGACTTCAAACCCGGCGCGCCGCAAACCTGGGCCGCGTTCGGTTTGCAGGGCATGGCGCTGTACAACTTCGAGGCCGAGGCCACCGCGTTTCTCGGTGAGGGCGGGCAAAGCGCGGTACGGCTGGAGGGCGACTACGACATTCTGTTGACCAACCGGCTGATCCTGCAGCCCACCGCCGAACTCAACGTCTACGGCAAGAACGACCCGCAACGGGGCCTCGGCTCCGGTCTGTCGAACACCGAAGCGGGTCTGCGCCTGCGCTATGAAATCCGCCGTGAATTTGCGCCGTACATCGGCGTGACGTGGAACCGCACCTACGGCAACACCGCCGATTATGCTCGCGAAGAAGGCGAGGATCGCAGCGAAGCGCGCCTCGTGCTTGGCGTGCGGATGTGGTTCTGAATCCCATTAGAAAACAACCCAGAGGTCTTGCATGCGCACGTCGAATATCACCCTTGTACTCGCCAGCGGATTGCTCTTGAGCACCCTCGCCCAGGCCCACCCGAAACTGCTGTCATCGACCCCGGCCGACGGCGCCGACGGCGCAGCACCCGGCAAGATCGAACTGCACTTTTCCGAGAACCTGCTGACCCAGTTCTCCGGCGCCAAACTGGTGATGACCGAGATGCCCGGCATGGCCCATTCGCCGATGCCGATGAAGGCCAGGATCAGCGCCGGCAGCGACCCGAAAACCATGCTCGTCACCCCGCTCGACCCGCTGCCTGTCGGCACCTACAAGGTCGAGTGGCGCGCGGTGTCGTCCGACACGCACCCGATCACCGGCAACGTCATGTTCAAAGTGAAGTGAGCGATGATTGAACTGAGCAACATCATCCTGCGTCTGGCGTTGTATGTGGATTTGCTGCTGTTGTTCGGGATGGCGTTGTTTGCGCTGTACAGCGGTAACGTCGTCCTGCGGTTTGGCCCGATGTTGCGTGGGTTGGCGTTGCTCGGGGCGCTGCTGTCTGTGACTGGATTGTTGCTGATGACCAGCGCCATGAGCGGCGAAACCGAGTTCGCCGCGCTGTGGCCGCACCTGCAGATGATGCTGCTGGAAACGGATGTCGGGGCGGCGTGGGTGGTGCGCCTGGTGGTGCTGATCGTGGTGCTGATCCGGCCGGTTTTCTGGATCGCGTCGATTGCCGGAGCGATCGCCCTCGCCTCTCTCGCGTGGAGCGGACACGGGGCGATGGATGAGGGGCTGCTGCGGGCCTGGCATTTCCTCAGCGACATCCTCCATCTGCTGGCGGCGGGTGCATGGTTGGGGGGCATGTTGGCGCTGGTGTTGCTGGTCCGTGGCCGTGTGGATGAAACGCGGATTCGCCTGTTGGCTGATGCAGTGAAACGCTTCGAATGGGTCGGCGCGGCGATTGTGCTGACGCTGTCGATCACTGGCGTGGTGAATTACCTGTTCATCGTCGGCCCGAAGCTGGATGACATGCTATTCGGCACCTACGGGATGTTGCTGGCAATCAAGGTTCTGCTGTTTGCCGGGATGTTGGTGCTGGCCGCGCTGAACCGCTTTCACCTTGGGCCTGCGCTGGAACGATCAGTACGCGATGAGCAGCACGTCGTCGCGGCGAATGCGCTAAGACGCAGCGTGCTGCTGGAACTGGGCATGGCCCTGCTGATCGTCGCCTTGGTGGCGTGGCTCGGCACGTTGAGCCCGGACGCGGGATGACACCCGCGAAGGCATTTCACTACACTGGCTCACCGTCCTCTTCAGAAGCCCGATTTCGATGACAATTCTAAAAAGCACCCTGATCCTTTGCGGCGCGCTGACCTTGGCCGCGGGCGTTCAGGCCCAGGAAACGCCTTCGCACCTCGACAGCATCCAGCAACAAGGCCAACTGCGCGTCTGCACCACCGGCGACTACAAGCCCTACACCTTCAAGCGCAGCGACGGCGACTTCGAAGGTATCGACATCGCCATGGCGCGCTCGCTGGCCGCCAGCCTCGGGGTCAAAGTGGAATGGGTGCAGACCACCTGGAAAACCCTGACGCCAGACATGCAGGCCGGCAAGTGCGACATCGGCATGGGCGGCATCTCGGTCACCCTGGAGCGGCAGAAAAAAGCCTACTTCAGCAACACCCTCGACAGCGACGGCAAGATCCCGCTGGTGCGCTGCGCCGATCAAACCAAGTACCAGAACCTCGAGCAGATCAACCAGCCCAACGTGCGCCTGGTCGAACCCGCGGGCGGCACCAACGAAGCCTTCGTCCACGCCCTGCTGCCCAAGGCGCAACTGGCCCTGCACGACAACGTGACGATCTTCCAGCAGTTGCTCGACAACAAGGCCGACGTGATGATCACCGACGCCTCGGAAGCGCTGTACCAGCAGAAACTCAAACCCGGTTTGTGCGCGGTGAATCCGCACCAGTACATGCAGTACGGCGAGAAGGCTTACCTGCTGCCGCGCGATGACATCAGCTGGAAGTTGTACGTCGATCAGTGGCTGCACCTGAGCAAAGTCACCGGCACTTATCAGAAGATCATTGGTGAATGGTTGGCTGTGCCGCAGTAAGCGGTTTCAGCGCTTCACTGGCCTGGCTGTCCGGCGCGGCGGTCAGGACGATAGCTCCCGTTCTGAAGCCGACACCCGTTACTTCAGCGAACTGGCGATCGAGAAGGCGTTGGAGCCGAAGGAGTTGATTCTGATTGAAGGCGCGAGCCACATCGACCTGTACGACAAGGAAAGGAATAGTTTGTCGGGCCGGCGGTGGAGAAAATGGTGGGGAGCTTCAAGCACTACCTGTAACGCGGCAGGCACAAAAAAAAGGCGCCCGAGATGGGCTAACGCCGATCAGTTAAGCGAACTCAATGCTCAAAGCAACGAAGATCAATTGTGGGAGCGGGCTTGCTCGCGAAGACTGACTCGCAGACAACACACACTCTGCTGGCA